>NZ_JADBTR010000131.1:0-13635 GCF_020246065.1 Microcystis sp. M144S2 | reverse complement strand
TCCAAGCTTTTGGGGGGTTCTACCCCCCAAACCCCCCGTTGGGGGCGTGGCGCGGTCACTGAGCGTGTCGAAGTGCCGCCCCCAAACCCCCCGCGCATTAGCTTTTCGGTGGGATGCTTACACGCGATTGTTCATATTTTTGTACCAATTTCAGAGTTACTGATAATTGCTGATTGTCGATATTTCTGCAAATGTTGGATGCAGCCGTGGGGTGTAGGGTGTAGGAATTATGAATTATGAATTATGAATTGGGGAGCGGGGAGAAAAAAGCTGTCTCCTGTCTCCTGTCTCCTGAATCCTGTCTCCTGACGACCGGCTCCCAACCCTAACAAAGGCCTATTTTAAACACCTCTTGTGCCACTCGCTCACAACTGCCTACTGTTCCTAAACCGGCTTTAGTTTCTGCGTATTCATCTAACATTTTTTGCCGACGTTGCTGATTTAATAATAAATCTAGACATTCCTGCATAATTCTCTCTGGGTTAGCTTCCTCTTGTAATAATTCGGGAACAATTTCTCGCATTAAAACTAAATTTACTGGTGAGACAAATGGTACAGAAAACTTCATAATATTGCGGGCAATCCAAGCAGTAACTGCACTTAAACGGTAAACCACCACCTGCGGCACGTTTAACAAAGCAATTTCGAGATTAACTGTACCAGACTTAGCCACAGCCAGATCGGCCGCGGCAATCGCTTCTAAAGTCTGATCTCGTTCCATAATCACCGCATTTAATCCATATTCCTCGACTAATTCTCGCATTTTTGGTTCGTATAAAGCTAGGGGAACGGGAATTAAAAACTTAATATCGGGAATTTTTTCCTGTAATTTTTTAGCAGCAGCGCACACCGTCGGCACGAGATATTTAAACTCCTGTTGACGGGAAGCAGGTAATAAAGCGATTACCGTTTCTTCGGGTTTTATTGCCCATTTTTGCCGCATTTCTTGCCGATTGGGAGCATTGGCCATACGATCAACTAAAGGATGTCCCACCCAAGTTACTGGTACACCTTTTGTTTCAAAAAAACGGGCTTCAGCGGGAAAAATTGCCAATAATTTATCCGTGACGGCGATTAATTTTTCCGTATTAAATAACTTTTCTGCTGTGGCCCTTAGTTTAGCTGAGGGGATATTTTCTTCCGACCAAATCCACACCTGTGGGGCAATATAATAAATAATTGGGACATCGGGAATAATTTTTTTAGCCGACTGACCGATCGCCACATTTGCCCCCACATAATCAATTAAAATAATGATATCAGGGGGATTATCTCTAAAAAACTCTTTTGCTCGTTTTTGTAGTTGTAAAGTTGGCCAAATAAAGGGGATAGATTCAATTAATCCCATGGCAGCCAGTCGAGTGGTTTTACCCAACATTTTTGCTCCGGCTAACTCCATGCGATCGCCACCTAAGGCAAAAATTTCTAACTCAATTGCCTGGGTTTTAGCTAGTTTAAAAAGGGATTCAATCAGCATGGCTGCCTGTAAATCACCCGATACCTCACCCGTACTAATAAATATACGCATTTGGATAATTATTTGATAATAAAAGAATTCAGGAGACAGGATTCAGGATTCAGGAGACAGGATTCAGGATTCAGGAGATTATTTTTATTTATTCTTCCCAACTTCCCAACTTCCCCATCACCCTACACCCTACACCCCACACCCTACACCCCACACCCTACACCCTACACCCCACACCCGTTCGGCTGAGCTCACGGCCGAAGCCCACACCCCACACCCTACACCCCACAGACTGTTCCTCAATCAATAAATTATTTCCCCGGAATTAAACCGCGACGTTTTTCTCCCGTGGTAGAGGATTGTAAAAATTGACAGAGATGTTGAACATGGGGGTTATCGGTTAAGAGAGAAACTTGTTCTAAAGCCTCCTGAAGATTTATATTAGAACGATAGATAATCCGAAAAGCTTTTTTCAGTAAAGCTAGATCTTCATCGGTAAAACCTGCTCTTTGTAAACCGACTAAATTAAGAGTTCGCACCCGACAGGGATTGCCTTCTACTAAAGTAAAAGGGGGAACATCGCGATCAATACGACTCATTCCTCCTAACATGGCCATTTTGCCAATATGAACAAATTGATGTACTCCTAAAACCCCCCCGATAACTGCTTTTGATTCGATCTGGACATGACCGGCCAAGGCGACACTATTAGCGATAATAATGTTATCTTGCAAAATACAATTATGGGCAACGTGAACATAGGCCATTAATAAATTATTACTGCCAATTTGGGTAACTTCTCCCGTATCCGTGGCGCGATTAATCGTGACAAACTCGCGAATTTGGTTATGATCACCAATTTCTACGCTACTTTCGCCACCTTTATACTTTAAATCCTGTGGTTCATTACCAATAACAGCCCCGGAAAAAATATGATTACCCTTGCCAATTTTGGTCGGACCCTCAATGACCACATGGGCATCAATAATTGTATCAGCTTCAATTTCCACATTGGCCCCGATCACAGCATAGGGACCAACTTTAACCTTGGAAGCAAGTTTTGCCGACGGATGGATAACCGCAGTGGGGTGAATTAACGTATTCAAAGGGAAGTCTCCCGCGCTCAACTTCGTCACTGTATGAATCATGGTATAGCTTATCCTATATTGGACAGATTGTGATCAAGATTGATAGCGGTTGCTTAGGGAGGGTACGACTTTAATGGGGAACCAGAACCCGATAAACTATTAACCAGATTCTCTTGGTTCCTTCGTCCCTCCCATCCTGATAAAAAATATATGAGCAATAATAGACCTAAAATTATAGTCTTAGATGACGACCCGACAGGTTCCCAAACAGTCCATAGTTGTCTGTTATTGATGCGGTGGGATGAAGATACTCTCCGCTTGGGATTGGCAGATAATGCGCCAATTTTCTTTGTTTTGACCAATACTCGCGCTTTAACCCCCGAAAAAGCCGAGTCTGTCACCAGAGAAGTCTGTCATAACCTGAAAACTGCCTTAACTAAAGAGGGAATCCAGGATTTTTTGGTGGTTAGTCGTTCCGATTCTACCCTGCGCGGGCATTATCCGATCGAAACTGATGTTATTGCCGAAGAATTGGGCGGTTTTGATGCACATTTCCTGATTCCAGCCTTTTTTGAGGGGGGGAGAATCACTCGCGATAGTATTCACTATTTAATCATCGATGGCGTTCCCACTCCCGTCCACGAGACGGAATTCGCTCGCGATTCGGTTTTTGCCTATCACTATAGTTATCTGCCGGATTATGTGGAGGAGAAAACGAAAGGTAAAATTAAAGCAGATGATGTGGAAAGATTTTTACTGGCAGATATCCGTCAAGGTAGTTTAGAACGACTGCAAAAGCTCAAAAATAATCAATGTGGGGTGGTAGATGGGGAAACTCAAGCGGATCTCGATCGCTTTGCTGAAGATATTTTAACCGCCGCAGGGGAAGGAAAAAAATTTTTATTCCGTAGTGCCGCCAGTATTTTAACTTCTTTGGCTAATTTAGGAACTCAACCGATCGCACCCGAATCTATGGGTAAGTATAAGCCCACGGGGGAAGCCGGGGCAATTATCGTCGGTTCCCACGTCAAAAAAACTAGCCAACAATTAGATGAACTGCTTCAACAACCCAACACCGTCGGAGTCGAAATCGATGTGACGGCATTGCGCGATCGTCCTGAGCAACGAGAGCAACTCCTAGCACAAGCTCTGGAAAAAGTCAAGCTTATTCACAAAAATAAACAAACCCCCGTGATCTATACCAGTCGGCAAGAGTTAACCTTTGCTTCTGTGCAGAAACGTCTTGATTTTGGGGTTGCCGTCTCCACCCTGTTAATGGACATTGTTAAGGGTTTACCCAGTGATATCAGTTTTTTAATCAGTAAAGGCGGAATTACCTCTAATGATGTCTTAAGTACGGGTTTAAGCCTGCAATCAGCCCGTTTACTCGGTCAGATTCTCCCCGGTGTCTCCATGGTTCGCACAGCAGCCGATCATCATCTCTTTCCTAATTTACCCGTGGTTCTTTTCCCGGGTAACGTCGGTGATGTCCAAGCTTTGGCCACAGTTTATCAACGTTTGTGCCAATAGGAGGCAATCAGTAATCAGTAATCAGTGAGCAGTGAGCAGATGTGAGTTTTCAGTTCACTGATTACTGAAAAAAGCTCCCCAATTCATAATTCCTAATTCCTAATTCCTAATTCCCACTGCTGCCGGCTGCTCAAGGTTCATAATTAAAGAAACATCTATACTGATAGCTGGTTAATTTTTATGAAAACTGTTGCCGATACGGACTTGCAAAGGCTAGAAGACTTAATTATCAACGGACAAAAAGCGATCGAGACTCGTTTCACGGCGATCGAGAATAGTATCGTCGAAATTAAGGCTGATATTGGCGAAATTAAAGCTGATATTAAGGAAATCAAGCAAGATGTTAAATCCCTAGAGATAGGACAGGCAAAATTAACCGAAAGAGTCGAAGGGATGGATAATCGCCTCAAAATAGTCGAGGGCAGTCAAAAAAATCAAATTTGGGCATTGATAACCATTTTAGGCGGTTCACTGATTACCGCTTCCGTCGGTTTGCTGATCGCTATTTTGCGCTTTGTCTTGTTTAAGTAAAAAATTATGGCCATAGATGAAACTGAAACCGAAATAAATCAAGAAATCGACTCAGAAACCGAAAAAATTGAGCCATCAGCCTCGGTAATGTCGAGATACGCCCAAATCCATCTAAAAAGCGAGGGTGAGAAATTGGTGCTAATTTTACCCAAAACCGGCACTGGGGAGACAAGTCAGGATTGGACAGATATCTTGACAGGATTAAAATATTATCTCCGTAATAGCGGCCAAAACTGCCCCGCTAGAACACCAGTACACCTACGGGCCAACAATCGCCTGATGGATACGCGCCAACTACAAGCGATCGCCACAATTTTAGACAGTGCCGAATTACCCCTGCACACCATCCAAACCCAAAGAAGACAAACCGCAGTGGCAGCGGCAACTATGGGTTACAATGTCGAACAAATGCAAGCGAATCCCACGGTTTTCGGGGATGAGCAACCGCCGCAATCCCTCCTCGCCGAACCTTTGTACTTAAAAACCACCCTGCGATCGGGTGTAGAAATCCGTCACCCGGGTACAGTTATAATCATGGGCGATGTCAACCCCGGCGGATCAATCGTCGCTGATGGCGATATATTAGTTTGGGGGAGTTTGCGCGGTGTGGCCCATGCCGGATTCCGCGGCGATCGAGCGGCGCTAATCATGGCTCTGCGAATCGATTTAACTCAACTGCGGATCGCGGAATTGGTGGCACGGGCCCCGGCTTTAAATAGCGATCGCATAGAACCAGAAATTGCCTGTATCAGCGAAGGAGGAATCCGTATCATTGGGGCTTATAATTTTTCCAGAACCTACACCTTTAAAGATAAAGTGGGATGGGTAGAAAAAAAGTGATCAGTGACCAGTAAACAGTGATCAGTAAATAGTGATTCAGTGACCAGTAAACATAGGGATTAACTGCGTTGAAATGAAAAACTCTATCAAACCAATAACTGATAACTGATAACTGATAACTGATAACCGGTAACTGATAGCTGATAACTGATAACTGATAACTGATATAAATTATGGCTCGTGTAATTGTGGTGACATCGGGAAAGGGGGGAGTTGGTAAAACGACGGTAACGGCGAACTTAGGTTCAGCCTTATCTCAATTAGGCTGTCGAGTCGCCCTTGTCGATGCCGATTTCGGACTGAGAAATCTCGATTTATTGTTAGGATTAGAACAGCGTATCGTTTATACTGCCCTCGATGTGGTGGCGGGAGATTGTAGCCTTGATAAAGCTTTAGTTAAGGATAAAAGACAGGAAAATCTGGTTCTATTACCGGCGGCGCAAAATCGCACCAAAGAGGCAATTACTGCCGAGCAAATGAAGGATTTAGTCGCCCAATTGTCAAAAAGTTATGATTATGTATTGATTGATTGCCCGGCAGGAATTGAAATGGGTTTTCGCAATGCGATCGCCGCTGCCCAGGAAGCGATCATCGTTACTACCCCAGAAATGTCGGCGGTGAGAGATGCCGATCGCGTGGTGGGATTACTAGAAAGCGAGGATATTAAAGGTATCCGTCTGATCGTCAACCGGCTGCGGCCAGAAATGATCCAACTTAATCAGATGATCAGCGTCGAGGATATTCTCGACCTCTTGGTAATTCCCCTGTTGGGGATTATTCCCGACGATCAAAGAATTATTATTTCCACTAATAAAGGGGAACCATTAGTATTAGAGGAGAAGACTTCCCTTCCCGCCATGGCCTTTAGAAATATTGCCCAACGTTTACAGGGTCGCGATGTGCCGTTTCTAGATTTAATGGCCGGTCAGGAAGGTTTTCTTACCCGTCTGCGTCGTCGCTTGTTTGGGCCTTAAACTCTCTCATCTCAACCCCTTAACCTACTATGAATGACCTGATCGATAAACTTCTAGCATGGCGCGGTTCGGGCAAAAGTGGCGACCAAGCTAAAAAACGCTTAAAACTTATTCTGGCCCATGATCGGGCCGATCTTAGTCCCGAAATTCTCGATATGATGCGTCAAGAAATCTTAGAAGTGGTCGGTCGTTATCTTGATATCGACACCGAGGAAACCGAGTTACTCCTAGAAAGTGACCAACGAACTACCGCCCTGATTGCTAATTTTCCGATTCGTCGCATCAAACGCCGTCCTTTAACCTAAAAATTGCCATGAAAACTCAACCGAGCGAGCTTTGGCTTAGTCTAGCGGTCAGTCCCTTTCTTCTCTCCTATCTGGCCTTGCGGTCCCTCAATCATTGGTTAATTGAATTGGGCCAGGAAAGTGAGGAATTGTTTCGCGGCGATCGCTTGCCCCTTCTCAATATTCCCGATCAGTTACCGGTCAACAGTGACCGATAATCCAAGAAAAAAGTCTTTTTGCCCCCTGAAAAGAGGCAATAATGGTAAAGTTTTTGTTAAAAATAGGAAAAAATGTGATTCTTTGGCATATAATCTCATTTTTGACAAACCCTAAGAACTAATCCCGATAGATCAGTTATCGGTGGTCGGTTATCAGTTATCAATGATCAGATTCGAGTTTTCAGTGAATAGTATTAAGGGGCAAGTTCTGAGCTTTCTTTTTACTGATGACTGATGACTGATGACTGATGACTGTTTACTGATTACTGATTACTGATTAATGAAATTATGAGCGTCCTTGTCCCCTCAACCGAAACCGAACAGGATATTTTCAGCACTTCCAACCTGTTTCTGCAGCAAAGACTGAAATTAATCGAAGATTTATGGAAAGAAGTCTTGATCTCCGAATGTGGTCAAGAATTAGTCGATTTACTGGAATTACTGCGCCATCTCTGTTCTGAGGAAGGACAAGTGACCGATGATAGTGCGGAGGCAACGATCGCCAAAATGATCGAAGACTTGGAACTGGGGGAAGCGATCAAAGTTACCCGGGCTTTTGCCCTCTATTTCCAGTTAATAAATATAATCGAACAACACTACGAACAAAGGGATCAGCAACTACTGCGACGGACGGTGATCGGGGAAGAAAACGAAAGTCCCAAGGCTGACCCAACGCAAAAAAGCCTTTTAGCCACCATTGTCGGGGCTGATTGGCTGGAAAAAACCCTGAACGAGTCCGATCACTCCAGCCCAAAATCGGGACTATTTCACTGGTTATTTCCCTATCTTAAACAGGTTAACGTCCCTCCCCAAGAAATCCAGCGTCTTCTCGATCAGTTAGATATCCGTCTGGTTTTCACGGCCCACCCCACGGAAATTGTCCGTCACACCATTCGCATTAAACAGCGCCGCATCTCGGGCATTCTCGAAAAACTCGACCAAGCAGAAGAAATCTTTCGCAGTATGGGGTTAACTAACTCCAGAGAAGCACAAACAGTCACCAAACAGTTAAAAGAAGAAATACGTTTCTGGTGGCGAACAGATGAACTACACCAATTTAAACCCACCGTCGTCGATGAGGTGGATTACGCCCTCCACTACTTCGATGAGGTTCTCTTCGATTCCCTACCCCAGTTAACCCTGCGTCTGCAGCAAAGCCTACAATCCTCCTTTCCCCGTTTACAAGCGCCGAAAAATAACTTCTGTCGCTTCGGTTCTTGGGTGGGGGGGGATCGGGATGGCAATCCCTCCGTTACCCCCGAAGTCACCTGGAAAACCTGCTGTTATCAGCGCAATCTCGTTATTAAAAAATATCTCGATGCTATTCGCGACCTGACCAGTATTTTAAGTGCCTCCCTGCACTGGTGTCACGTCTTGCCGGAGTTGCTGGACTCCCTGGACAGAGATAAACAGCAAATGCCCGAAATCTATAGCCAGTTAGCCATCCGCTACCGTCAGGAACCCTATCGGCTCAAATTGGCCTTTATTCAAAAACGTCTGGAAAATACCCGTGATCGCAATGATCGCCTCAATGACCCGGAAGAACGACAATTATTAACTAAACTCAACGAAACCAACATCTATCGCTCCGGTTCCGAGTTTTTAGCCGAATTACAGCTATTAAAGCGCAGTCTCTTGCAAACCGGTCTTTCCTGTCAAGAACTGGATCAACTGATCGCCCAAGTGGAGATTTTTGGCTTTGTCCTGACTCAGTTAGATTTTCGGCAAGAATCCACCCGTCACGCCGAATGTATCGAAGAAATCGCCGCATATCTGGGAGTTTTACCGAAACCCTACGGTCAATTAACCGAATCAGAAAAAATCGCCTGGTTAGTGGAGGAATTAAAAACCCGTCGGCCGCTAATTCCCCGGGAAATGCCCTTCTCGGAAAGAACCTGCGAAACCATTGAAACCCTGCGAGTTTTAAGAAGTCTGCAAGGGGAATTTGGCCTGGAAATCTGCCAAACCTACATTATCAGCATGACCAACGAGGCCAGCGATGTGCTAGAAGTGCTGTTATTAGCCCAAGAAGCTGGTTTATACGACCCCGCCACTAGCCGCAGTTCCCTCCGCATTGTTCCCCTCTTTGAAACCGTCGATGACCTCAAACACGCCCCCGGCATCATGCAGACTTTGTTTGAATTGCCCCTCTATCGGGCAGCCCTAGCCGGCGGTTACGACCATTTAGCGGCTTTAAACAGGGAGGAAGTGGCCCCGGAACCTGCCATCCTCGAACCGAGTAATTTACAGGAGATTATGGTGGGTTACTCCGATAGTAATAAGGATTCTGGCTTTTTAAGCAGTAATTGGGAAATTCATAAGGCCCAGAAGGCTTTACAAAAAACCGCTAAACAATACGGCGTGGATCTACGTCTTTTTCATGGCCGGGGCGGTTCCGTCGGTCGCGGTGGGGGTCCGGCCTACGCCGCTATCCTCGCCCAACCCCGGGGAACTATTAACGGTCGCATTAAAATCACCGAACAAGGCGAGGTTTTAGCCTCGAAATACTCTTTACCAGAATTGGCCTTGTATAACCTCGAAACGGCCGTAACGGCAGTCATACAGGCAAGTTTACTGGGCAGTGGTTTTGATGATCTCGAACCCTGGAATCGCATCATGGAGGACTTGGCCACCTGTTCACGGCAAACCTATCGCAGTTTGATTTATGAAGAACCGGACTTTTTAGACTTCTTTCTGTCCGTGACTCCCATTCCTGAAATTAGTCTTTTACAGATTAGTTCCCGACCGGCCCGCCGGAAAAGTGGTCAACAGGATTTAAGTACCCTGCGGGCAATTCCCTGGGTGTTTAGTTGGACGCAAACTCGTTTTCTTTTACCGGCTTGGTATGGTTTAGGGACAGCTTTACAGATGTTTCTCGATGATTCTCCTAGCAGAAATTTGGAATTGTTACGCCATTTTTATCACAAGTGGCCTTTCTTCCAGATGGTGATTTCTAAGGCAGAAATGACTCTATCAAAGGTGGATCTACAGATGGCCTATCACTACGTCAGTGAACTTTCTAAACAGGAAGATCGAGAACGTTTTCAACGTCTGTTTGAAAGGATCAAAGAGGAATATAATCGCACTAGCGAGATTGTTCTCCAGATCACCGGCGAGAAACATTTATTGGATAATGATCCGAATTTACAGCGCTCGGTGCAGTTACGCAACGGTTCGATCGTTCCCCTCGGTTTCCTACAGGTGTCTCTCCTGAAGCGTTTACGTCAATACAATAGTCAAGCTCAATCCGGTGTGATTCATTTCCGCTATTCTAAAGAGGAGTTATTAAGGGGCGCTTTAATGACGATTAATGGTATTGCCGCAGGGATGAGAAATACCGGTTGATTACAGATAATTAGGGTGTGCTGAAAAAGTGTATTGGTGGGGGCAGGGTGTGGGCTTCGGCCGTGAGCTCAGCCGAACGGGTGTAGGGTGTAGGGTGTAGGGATTTTGAGGGGGTCAACCACCTAATTTTCAGGGAAAAAGTCCTTGAAATTTCCCTCCGATACCCGCAATGGCTGGCACTTTTTGAGGGGAAAAAAGTCTAAAAATGTTACCCAACAAGGTTTTTAGATTTATTCAGCCAACCCTAATTAATGGTAGTTTTCGGGGGGATTGTCTTGAAGGTAATCCACCCCATTTTTGTGATTTGTCAACTTTTTGTAGAACTTCTACTGAGTTGTTATTTTTAAAGGGAAAATCACCGCTAAAATTGGGCATTACTTCCGATTTTATCACTCAATCCAAGCTTTGGGGGGGTTCTATTGGCTAATATTAAGTAGCTGGTTATAATTAAATTAAAAATGGATTTTAGGTTCGATCCCCCCTGCCCCCCTTGATAAGGGGGGTGCCGATCCCCCCTTAGTCCCCCCTTTAATTCCCCCTTGATAAGGGGGGTGTCTGATAATTTTTAACGCCTACCTACTTACTATCACTTATGGACTAAAAATGAATATTTTACCGCTAACAGTGGACAATTGACCATCGCTTCCGAAGAGAGGCAATTAAGCTCACCGGTGTGTCGGAAGATTAGAGATTGTGCCAAAATGGAGAAAGTGACCCAAGGATTACAGGTAAATTGTCAAAAAAAAGGATCGAGTAACCGTGACTGATACGAACTTAGATATACTATCCCTGACGGATCCAGCGATCGCAGGGATTCTGCAAAAAGAACTGCAACGTCAAAGAGATCACCTAGAATTAATCGCTAGTGAAAACTTTACCTCGGCTGCCGTCATGGCCGCCCAGGGTTCGGTTTTAACCAACAAATACGCGGAAGGACTGCCAAAAAAACGCTACTATGGCGGTTGCGAATACATTGACGAAGCGGAACAATTAGCGATCGATCGGGTTAAACGACTATTTGGGGCAAACCACGCTAACGTACAACCCCACTCCGGCGCCCAAGCTAATTTCGCCGTTTTCCTGACCCTCTTGCAGCCAGGCGATACGATTATGGGCATGGATCTCTCCCACGGTGGTCATCTTACCCACGGTTCCCCCGTTAACGTTTCCGGAAAATGGTTCCGAGTAGTACAGTACGGAGTAAGTCCCGAAAGCGAACGCCTGGACTACGATCTCATCCTTGACATCGCCCGCAAAGAAAAACCAAAACTAATTATCTGCGGTTATTCTGCCTATTCGCGCCAGATTGATTTCGAGAAATTCCGCGCCATCGCTGACGAAGTGGGGGCCTACCTGATGGCAGATATCGCCCATATTGCCGGTTTAGTGGCCACCGGTCATCATCCTAACCCCCTACCCCACTGTGATGTGGTCACTACCACCACTCACAAAACCCTGCGCGGTCCTAGGGGGGGTTTAATTATGACCAAAGACGAGGAATTAGGCAAAAAATTCGATAAATCCGTCTTCCCCGGTACCCAAGGCGGTCCCCTAGAACACGTGATTGCAGCGAAAGCGGTGGCTTTTGGGGAAGCATTGAAACCGGAGTTTAAAATCTATTCGGGCCAAGTAATCGCTAATGCCCAAGCTTTGGCCGGTCAGTTGAAGGCTAGAGGGATTAAAATTGTCACTGATGGTACGGATAATCACTTGATGTTACTCGATTTAAGATCCGTGGGCATGACCGGGAAAGAGGCCGATCGCTTGGTGAGTACCATTAATATTACCGCTAATAAAAACACTGTTCCCTTCGATCCCGAGTCTCCCTTTGTTACCAGTGGTCTGCGCTTGGGTTCCCCGGCTATGACCACCAGAGGACTAGGAGAAACGGAATTTATCGAGATTGGCAACATTATCGCCGATATTCTCCTTAATCCAGGGGATGAAGCCCTGAGAACTGCTTGCCGTCAACGGGTAGCGAAACTCTGTGAAAGCTTCCCCCTCTATCCCCATCTCCATATTTCCGTCCCCGCCTTGGCCTAAAAAGAGAGATAATAAAAGTTCATAATTGGCGATTGCCTGTCAGTGGCCAATTGTGAATTAAATCGCCCCCCAATTCCCATGTCCGGAGATTTATACTATCTAATTGCTTTTCTGATCGCCCATACCGTGGTACTTTGGAGTACCCCCCTCGTCAGAACCGTCGGACTGAAAAGCGGTTACGTCGATAAACCCAACGAAAGGAAGGTCCATGAAAAGCCTATGGTTCGACTGGGGGGAGTTTCGATTTTTGTCGGTGCTTTAACTGCCCTCCTGATTGTTTGGTGGTTGGGAGGGTTTGCCGGTTTAAACAGCGATCGAGAATGGGAAGTGTGGGGCGTAACCCTAGGCGGTTTGGGCTTTTTCCTCATCGGTCTAGCGGATGATCTTTTTAATCTTTCGCCCCTCAATCGTCTGGTAATGCAGTTTAGCGTCGCTTTTCTAGCTTGGCAAGCTGGCGTTAGGATCGATTTCCTCTCTATTCCCTTCGGCGATTTATTACAAATTCATTGGCTAAGTTTACCAGTTACTCTCCTCTGGTTAGTGGGGATGGCTAACGCAATTAACTGGATTGACGGTTTAGATGGATTAGCGGCGGGGGTTTCGGGTATATCTGCCGTGGTGATTTTGATTGTAACTTTGGTGATGGGACAACCGGCCGCCGCTATTATCGCCGCCGCTTTGGCGGGTGGAGCCCTGGGTTTTCTGCGTTACAATTTTAACCCCGCCCAAATTTTTATGGGGGATGGTGGGGCCTATTTTATGGGTTTTACCCTGGCGGGTGTGGCGGTGATTGGATTGGCTAAAACCACTGCTGTGACTACTGTTGCCGTTACCGCCGTCCTATTACCCTATCTCATCCTTGCGGTTCCTCTCCTCGATATGTCCACGGTGATTATTTCCCGTCTCAAACGCGGAAAATCCCCTTTTGTGGCTGATAAACGTCATTTACACCATCGTTTACTGAAAGCGGGTATCTCTCACCGTCTGACAGTATTATTTATCTACGCCCTAACTCTCTGGGTGGGCAGTTTAGCCCTCGGTTTCTCCAATGTTCCCAGTGGTTGGGGTTTTGCCTTTGGTGCGACTCTCCTCCTCGGTTACGTCGGTTGGCAAGTCTGGCGCAATCGTGGCAGTGAACCGTAAGCCGTCTTAAACTAGAAAAAGGATTAATAATGGTTCTTCCGAACTTACACTGTAGAAAATTCCCCAAGCTCCCTCTCTGTCCAGCAATGCTCTAAAGTTGATAAATATCAATCTAACAAAAACTCAAAGCCCTATTGTACAAGCTTTACAAGCATAAGTTGTTGATAGTTT
>NZ_JADBTR010000130.1:0-3410 GCF_020246065.1 Microcystis sp. M144S2 | reverse complement strand
TGCGGGAAAATGGCTAATTAATTCCTGTAAAAATTGTTCGTAGTCGCGATGAACTTTTAAGTCTAATCCGTCCGGGAGATGATAATGGATCTGGACGGGATCGGCAATGGTTTCGATACTCATATCCACCGCTGCCAAAGCTTTGGTTAAGAGGTTAGTCGTCCCCTTTTTGCCAAAACCAAAAATCATCGAAGCACCCACATCAAAACGATAACCCTCTCGTTCAAAATAACCCGCGCTGCCCCCCGGAATCAGATAACTCTCTAAAACCAAGACTTTTGCTCCTTTTGCCGCTAATTGCGTCGCTGTCACCAATCCCCCGATTCCCGACCCAATCACGATCGCATCGTACTGATTACTCATAACTTGACTCGATAAATTTTTGTATCAATTCTTGATTGTAACCCTTGACTAGCGGTCAGTTATCGGTTAGTTTGGGGAAGCAAAAAATTTTTAGGGAGCGATGAAAAGTTGCTAAAAGGAAAAAAGTCCGGCTCTCTTATTCTTTGTGTGATCTCGCGTAGCGAGCGCGTTGCGACCAGTTTAACTTACTCTAGAAGCGATCAATCTTTGTGTCCTCTGTGTCTGGAGTGGTTCCCTCCACTCCCTCGCCAGCAGGACTGTATCTTAGAATACATTTTACCCACCAAACCTAAGAGAGCCAAAGTCTTGACAAATCCCGCCGCTTGACATAATTGGATTTAGGTGATATTATCCCCTGGAAAGACGGACAGTGCTACTGTTATAAAAAAAATATTGGCTCTTCTCGTTTCTGTATGGAAGAGAGAAAAATAGGGGTGGTTTTCCGTAAATATATTCTTCAAAGCCTTGCCTAGCAAGACTCGTCCGAATAATAAGCACTGATTACCAGACAAAGTCGAGAGGAGCCAAGTAATTTACCTTAAGATTAATTAATCAATTGGATAATGTATAGAAAACTGGCGAACAAAATCCTTAAATTGGCTAATTACCTATCTAGGTCATCGAAGCGATCTCTTTTAATGATCACCGACTGCCTTGTTTTTTGTCTAACCATCTATCTGGCCTTCTCTCTCAGGTTGAATCTGAGCCTCGAATATCGGGAAATTAGACCTTTTTTAGAGCCAATATTGGTCTTAATTGCCATTAAAACTCTAGTTTTCTATCTCAAAGGTATTTACCGTCCCGTAGTACGTTATACAGGATTAGAGTTTCTTTCCTCCGTACTGCAAGCGGTTCTCTATAGTTCAGGGTTTTTAATCATTCTGGCCTACTTTCAAGGGGATGCCTTTTTGCCGCGTTCAGTCCTGATTATCGACGCATTGTTAACCCTAGTATTGGTTATCGGGGTGAGATTGTTGATTCGTTCTGTCTTTCACCGTCTGAATATTTACGTCAGTAGTGTTGATAGAGAACCGACAATTGTTATCTATGGTGCGGGGGTTGTGGGTCGTCAATTGGCACGTTCCCTACAAAATGACCCCCACTATCGTTTATTGGCCTTTGTTGATGATAATCCCGATTTGCAGCACCGAGTGATCCAAGGCTTTAGGGTTTATCCCCCCTCTCAATTGGCACTACTGCACCAAAAAACAGCCTTTGACTGGGTTATTCTCGCTATTCCTAATGTAGCCAAGGCCAGAAAGCGGCAAATCATCGAAAGTCTAGAAACTTTACCCATCGACATTAAAACCGTTCCTCCCCTCTCAAAAATTTTATCGGGAGAAACGACCATCAATCAGATTCGCAGTGTCGATGTCTCGGAATTATTAGGACGGGAAGAAATTCTACCTCATCCCGAACTTTTTGGAAAAAATGTCACCGGTAAAGCGGTGTTAGTCACCGGGGGTGGTGGTTCCATCGGTTCGGAATTATGCCGACAAATCGCCTTCCTCAAGCCAAAATGCCTGGTAATCTACGAATTAAACGAGTTTTCCCTCTACAAAATCGATCTTGATTTAAGCGAAAATTATAGCGATTTACGCAAGTATGCCTATCTAGGCAATGTTCTCGACCGCAATCATCTAGACCGAGTCATCCAACAACACCAGATTGAGACAATTTATCACACGGCCGCCTATAAGCACGTTCCCCTTGTGGAAGCCAATGCTAGTCAGGGGGTTTACACTAATGTTTGGGGTAGTTTAAATGTCGCTCAGACTGCGATCGAGAATTCGGTTAGTAATTTAGTTCTCATTTCCACCGATAAGGCCGTCAGACCGACTAACATTATGGGGGCCAGTAAACGCTGTGCTGAGTTAGTCGTGCAAGCTTTGGCCGCTTTACCCGACACTTCCACCTGTTGCGCTATCGTCCGCTTTGGCAATGTTCTCGATAGTAGCGGTTCCGTGGTGCCGCGTTTCCGGGAACAAATCGCCCAACGTAAGAATATTACCCTCACCCATCGCGATATTATTCGCTATTTTATGTCTATTCCCGAGGCGGTGCGTTTGGTTATGCAAGCAGGAGCCATGGCCCGAGGGGGTGAGGTATTCCTGTTAGATATGGGTGAACCGGTAAGAATTTACGATTTGGCCCTACAGATGATCCGTTTAAGTGGCTTGGAATTAGGACAAGATATCGATATTGAAATCACGGGATTAAGACCGGGGGAAAAACTCTACGAAGAATTATTAATCGATACCGATAAAGCTCGTCCCACCGCTCACCCAAAGATTTTTTGCGCTAATGAACACTTTCTTGCTTGGGAAAAATTACAAATCAAATTAGAGCAATTGCTTAATTCTATTCAAGTTAATGACCGTCAGGGCTTAGTTAAGTCCCTACAAGATTTAGTTCCCGAATACCGTCCCCCGCAGCAAATGGCAAGTAATTTGTCAAATCAAAAGTGAAAAAGAGGAGTTTTACCTCTCCTCTTGTTGCCAAAATTTATTAATCTAATTGAACCGAATGCTCTTGTTTTAATTGCTTTTGGATAGCTTTTACCGTCTGCTCAATTTTATTGATCCCGCGAGAAGAAGGGCGATTTATTCTATCAGCTAGAGGAGAAGTTTGTTGAATAGCGATGCCTAGATAAAGGGGAAAAGCGAGGGTAAAGGCTAAAAAAAGACGTTGTAACATAATCCACTCCCACAAAAGTTCTTCAGCGATTATTTTAGCCGGCTGAAACTTTTACCAGAATAACGACTAACTAGGAAAATTTCAGCTAGTTTGTGACAGTCCGGCAATTGGTGGGGCAATCCTAAAGAATTAGCGCTGAAACCCTCAACCCTAGACCGAGAGTCTGATACATTGATCTAAGAATATGATCGATCGCCCTATCTATGCATAAAATTCCAGTTACTGTGATCACGGGTTTTCTGGGTGCGGGAAAAACTACCCTCATCCGTCATCTACTGCAAAATAATCAAGGCCGACGGGTGGCCGTTATGGTCAATGAATTCGGAGAAGTGGGAATTGATGGTGATTTA
>NZ_JADBTR010000013.1:0-3509 GCF_020246065.1 Microcystis sp. M144S2 | reverse complement strand
TGCGGGAAAATGGCTAATTAATTCCTGTAAAAATTGTTCGTAGTCGCGATGAACTTTTAAGTCTAATCCGTCCGGGAGATGATAATGGATCTGGACGGGATCGGCAATGGTTTCGATACTCATATCCACCGCTGCCAAAGCCTTGGTTAGGAGGTTAGTCGTCCCCTTTTTGCCAAAACCAAAAATCATCGAAGCACCCACATCAAAACGATAACCCTCTCGTTCAAAATAACCCGCGCTGCCCCCCGGAATCAGATAACTCTCTAGAACTAAGACTTTTGCTCCTTTTGCCGCTAATTGCGTCGCTGTCACCAATCCCCCGATTCCCGACCCAATCACGATCGCATCGTACTGATTACTCATAACTTTAGTTGATAAATTTTTGTGTCAATTCTTGATTGTAACCTTGACTAGCGGTGATTTATCGGCTAGTTTGCGGGAGCAAAAATTTTTTGGGGAGAGATGAAAAGTTGGTAAAAGGAAAAAAGTCTTGACAAATCCCGCCACTTGACATAATTGGATTTGGGTGATATCATCTCCGGAAAGACAGGCAGCGCTACTGTTATAAAGAATATTGGCTCTTCTTGTTTCTGTATGGAAGGGAGAAGAATAGGGGTAATTTTCCAGAAATATATTCTTCAAAGCCTTGCCTAGCAAGACTCGTCCGAATAATAAGCACTGATTATCGCACAAAGTCGAGAGGAGCTAAGTAAATTTACCTTAAGATTAATTAATCAATTAGATAATGTATAGAAAACTGGCCAACAAAATCCTTAAATTAGCTAATTCCCTATCTAGGTCATCGAAGCGATCTCTTTTAATTGTCACCGATTGCCTTGTTTTTTGTCTAAGCATCTATCTAGCCTTCTCTCTCAGGTTGAATCTGAGCCTAGAATATCAGGAAATTAGACCTTTTTTCAGGGAAATATTCAGCTTAATTGCGATTAAACTTCTAGTTTTCTATCTTAAAGGTATTTACAGTCCCGTAGTACGTTATACAGGATTAGAGTTTCTTTCCTCCGTACTGCAAGCGGTTCTCTATAGTTCAGGGGTTTTAATCAGTCTTGCCTACTTTCAAAGGGATGCCTTTTTGCCGCGTTCAGTCCTGATTATCGACGCCTTGTTAACCCTAGTATTGATTATCGGGGTGAGATTGTTGATTCGTTCTGTCTTTCACCGTCTTAATATTTACGTCAGTAGTGTCGATAGAGAACCGACAATTGTTATCTATGGTGCGGGGGTTGTGGGTTGTCAATTAGCACGTTCCCTACAAAATGATCCCCACTATCGTTTATTGGCCTTTGTTGATGATAATCCCGATTTGCAGCAGCGAGTTATCCAAGGCATCAGGGTTTATTCCCCCTCTCAATTGACACTACTGCACCAAAAACGGGCCTTTGACTGGGTTGTTCTCGCTATTCCGAACCTAGACAAGGCCAGAAAGCGGCAAATCATCGAAAGTCTAGAAACTTTACCCATCGACATTAAAACCATTCCTCCCCTCTCAAAAATTTTATCGGGAGAAGCGACCATCAATCAGATTCGCAGTGTCGATGTCTCGGAATTATTAGGACGGGAAGAAATTCTACCCCATGCCGAACTTTTGGCAAAAAATGTCACGGGTAAAGCGGTGTTAGTCACCGGGGGTGGCGGTTCCATCGGTTCGGAATTATGCCGACAAATCGCCTTCCTCAAGCCAAAATGCCTGGTAATCTACGAATTAAACGAGTTTTCCCTCTACAAAATCGATCTCGATTTAAGTGAAAATTATGCCGATTTACGCAAGTATGCCTATCTAGGCAATGTTCTCGACCGTAATCATCTGGCCCGAGTCATCCAACAACACCAGATCCAGACAATTTATCACACGGCCGCCTATAAGCACGTTCCCCTTGTGGAAGCCAATGCTAGTCAGGGGGTTTACACTAATGTTTGGGGGACCTTAAATGTCGCTCAGACCGCGATCGAAAATTCGGTTAGTAATTTAGTTCTCATTTCCACCGATAAGGCTGTCAGACCGACTAACATTATGGGGGCCAGTAAACGCTGTGCTGAGTTAGTTATACAAGCTTTGGCCGCTTTACCCGACACTTCCACCCGTTGCGCTATCGTCCGCTTTGGCAATGTTCTCGATAGTAGCGGTTCCGTGGTGCCGCGTTTCCGGGAACAAATCGCCCAACGCAAGAATATTACCCTCACCCATCGCGATATTATTCGCTATTTTATGTCTATTCCAGAGGCGGTGCGTTTGGTTATGCAAGCAGGAGCCATGGCCCGAGGGGGTGAGGTATTCCTGTTGGATATGGGTGAACCGGTAAGAATTTACGATTTGGCCCTACAGATGATTCGTTTAAGTGGCTTGGAATTAGGGCAAGATATCGATATTGAAATCACAGGATTAAGACCAGGGGAAAAACTCTACGAAGAATTATTAATCGATACCGATAAAGCTCGTCCCACCGCTCACCCAAAGATTTTTTGCGCTAATGAACACTTTCTTGCTTGGGACAAATTGCGAATCAAATTAGAGCAACTGCTTCATTATATTCAACTTAATGACCGTCAAGGCCTAGTTAAGTCCCTACAAGATTTAGTTCCTGAATACCGGACTCCGCAGCAAATGGCAAGTAATTTGTCAAGTAAAAAGTGAAAAAGAGGAGTTTTAGCTCTCCTCTTGATTGCCAAAATTTATGAGAGTTCTTGCCTAATTAATTTTTGAGAGGTCAAAAATGGGAAAAAATAGCCACAAAATTGCCTAATACTAAATCTGGTTATTAAAGACTGATTATCTATTGCCCCTATTGCCTTTTGCCTGTCCTGATAAGTAGCCTATACTCAACGGATTTAGTATAAAATACCCAAATAGCCCATTTAATTGCTTATTGTTCATTCTTAATTCTCCTGACTCCGATACTACTGGCTCCTGACTCCTTAATCTAACGGAAGATTTTTGATTTTTGCCAGAGGTATATTAATCTAATTGAACCGAATGCTCTTGTTTTAACTGCTTTTGGATAGTTTTTACCGTCTGCTCGATTTTATTGATTCCGCGAGAAGAAGGGCGATTTACTCTATCAGCTAGAGGAGAAGTTTGTTGAATAGCAATGCTTAAATAAAGAGGAAAAGCGAGGGTAAAGGCTAAAAAAAGACGTTGTAACATAATCCACTCCCACAAAAGTTTTTCAGCGATTATTTAGCCGGCTGAAACTTTTACCAGAATAACGACTAACTAGGAAAATTTCAGCTAGTTTGTGACAGTCCGGCAATTGGTGGGGCAATCCTAAAGAATTAGCGCTGAAACCCTCAACCCTAGACCGAGAGTCTGATAGATTGATCTAGAAACATGATCGATCGCCCTATCTATGCACAAAATTCCAGTTACTGTGATCACGGGTTTTCTGGGTGCGGGAAAAACTACCCTCATCCGTCATCTACTGCAAAATAATCAAGGCCGACGGGTGGCCGTTATGGTCAATGAATTCGGAGAAGTGGGAATTGATGGTGATTTA
>NZ_JADBTR010000129.1:0-19168 GCF_020246065.1 Microcystis sp. M144S2 | reverse complement strand
ATTCTCGTTTTCCCCGATATTTTGGTTAACGCCGGTGGGGTAACGGTGAGTTATTTTGAATGGGTGCAAAATCGCAGCGGTCTTTATTGGCGATTAAACGAGATAAATGAGCGCTTAAAAGAAAGAATGGTGACAGAAGCGGAAAAAGTCTGGTCTTTCGCCCAGGAATTCGATATATCTCTGCGTACCGCCGCCTACGCCCAGGCTATTGATCGTCTCGGTGAAGCCCTAGATGCCAAGGGAACCCGCGACTATTACCAAAATAAGACGAGAGCTTAAGGTCGTCGGTCGTCAGGAGTCGGTCGTCAGGAGTCAGGAAATAAATAGGGTGATAGGGTTTTGGGCTTCGGCCGTGAGCTGAGCGTTCGACAAAAGCTCACGCGGCGGTTCGACAGGCGGTTCGGCTGAGCTCACCGTCGAAGCCTCACCGTCCGCTCGACTGAGCTCGCCGAACGTCCGAAGTCTCACCGTCGAAGCCTGAGCTCACGGCCGAAGCCCAACCTACGTTCATCTTATATTTAATTCCACCCACCTACTTATCTTTATGGGGAAGTTTGCCAGGATGAGAGAGCGGTTTTTTAGATACTTGTGGATTTGAAGTCATTTTGAATATTAAGAAATTGATTTATTTATAATTAGGTTTTTGGGAAAAGGCGATCGCATTATCGAGTCGAGTGATCGCAATTTATCTTTAATCAGTTCATTTGTAAACTATAATAGCACAGGTGATTGATCAACAGGGATAGGGATAGTAACTTGTCTCAAAACCAGACGGCTCTCGATTTATCTCCTCAACAGTGGTCATCTTACCACTTGACTCGCCCTTCTACTACTGAGGCTGACCCTGAGCGATGGCGACGGGGTTGGCAAATAGCCAGCTTTTTAGCTACTTTACTCCGTGAACAGTTTGGTGCATCACGAGTAGCAGTTTTTGGTTCTCTTAACCATTCTGATTGCTTTGATGCTAACTCAGATATTGATTTGGTTGCCTGGGGGATTCCTCCTGCACTCTTCTATCAAGCTGTTGCGGCAGTTACGTCGGTTAGTAGTGAGTTTGAGGTGGATCTCGTTGATGGAGATTCTTGCTCGACTTCTTTTCTTAACACTCTTGCAATTGAGGCGGTCACTCTTTGAACCCAAGGCTGATCAAGTTGGCACAGGAAATCCCCATAGAGATCGAGCAGCTAGAACGCTCAGTACAACGAGCAACTGAAGGTTGGCAACGCTATCTTAATAGTTTTGATTCTCTTTATCTTGATAGTGTCGCTTTGGGATTACACAATTTTTACAGTGGATTGGAACGGCTATTTGAGAAAGTGGCTAAGGTCATCGATGGCTCTCTCCCTCAAGGGGCTAACTGGCATCAGCTTTTATTAGAACAAATGAGTCGGGAAATGCCTGAGCGACGACCCGCCCTTATCTCTTCAAGCAGCCGTGAAGCTTTAGAAGAATATCGTGGTTTACGTCATGTGGTACGAAATGTTTATGCGTTTCAGCTTGAGGCGGAAAAACTCCGACTTTTAGTCGAATCGGCTCCTTTCATGTTGTCTCAAATTCGTTCAGAATGTCTCGCTTTTGCTGCTTTTCTTGAACATCAGGCTCAATTAGATTAAATAAAGGCTTTACGTTAGGGGTAGGCGATTCTTAATTCAGCAACGCCTTATCTTTGCTATATTTAATATTTTTCATATCTTGACCTCTTTCTAGGATATAAAGCTGACGAGTGTAGGTTGGGTTGAGGAACAAAACCCAACCAATGTCCTATTATCAAATAATTATCAATGATTTTGCCCAGTTATCGGATGGGGTGTTGGGCAACAGTCGTCTATCCATTGACCGCGATCGCCTTTTGACCTTTGACCCCTTCCCCTTGAACTGCGATCGCTGATTAGTTGATAGTCAATAATTGATTGAAAAAACACGGACGAGAAGCTAGGGACATTTTTTCTGGGCCAAGTCGCTAGAATGGGACTAGACTCCTCAAGCTTGAAGAATCTTCCTATGTCAGACGCTGTAACGATCGCCGATATTTACAAGTTATTTGAAAGAACTGAGGCCCAATTTGCCGAGTTTCAAAAGGAAGCTGATCGCCGCAGTGCCGAAGCCGATCGCCGCAGTGCCGAAGCCGATCGCCGCAGTGCCGAAGCTAATCGCACGATGGAAGAATTAAAAAAACAGGTACAAGAAACGACCAAAGCGGTCAATAGCTTAACAACTCCTTTGTGTCTTTTTATAGAAGAAATGGTAGAGCCTGCGGTTGTGCGTTTATTTCAGGAACGGGGCATTGATGTCACCCAAACGATGAGTCGCTTGAAAAGTAAGCGTTCTGGGGCGGCAATGGAGATTGATATTGTGGCGGTGAATGGGAGCGAGTTGGTGGCGGTGGAATGTAAATCTCGACTGTCGAGGGATGATGTAGATGATTTTGTCAGCCGATTACAGCGATTTAAGGTTGCTTTCCCCCAATTTCGAGAGTTTCGGGTTTATGGGGCAGTGGCAGGCATTGAAATTGATCAGGGGATAGATGTCTATGCCTATCGGCGCGGTTTGTTTGTGATTAAGCAATCGGGGGAAACGGTTAAAATTATTAATGATACTCAGTTTCAACCTTTGGGTTTTGCTGAAGGTGTTTAATCTCTTTTTTAAGAAGGCGTAATTTTGCGATCGCCCTTTTAATTAATAATGAATAGTTGATAATTATCCATTGTCAGGAGTCATTTTGGAAACCATCATGGAAATAAAAAACATTAAACAAAAAGCCAGAAATTTAATCGATAAATTGCCAGAAATTCTACATGGGATGATTTGCAGTGAAGATTACCAAAAAGCGCAAGAAAGAACCACAAAGGCACAAAGAACACAAAGATTTTCTCACCCATAACTTTCTAGTAGGAAGCATACTACAAAAAAATCGGAGCGGTGGTTAACCCCTCGGTGACAGGTATCGAAAACCCAGAACCCGCATGGCTTCGTGGAAAATTACCTGTTAATAATTGTTCACAAAATCTTGTAACCCTATATGCTACAGTCCTTTAAGTCTTGACGCGAGAGAAGAGACTCTAAATATACCCACCTTGGCAATACCCAACCCAAACCCATGCACCCCATGTAAACGCCCGCCGTCACCCTCAAGACCGTGGTTGTATATAAGTATGGGGAAAGTAAAAGCTAGCGACTCATTTGTAGCATGATATGCTACTTCATTGACCGCCAACCATTTGCCTCCTGCTGTCCAACCAATGAGATCGCCAAAACTATTCCACACTTCCTCATTATAGGATTTCGTACCCTCAAGATCACGGTAAATTTTCGCCTGTCCCTTGATACCAAATTTTCCTGCGCTGTAGTCCATCCAGAGACGGTCAATCTCATCGATTACCTCTAGGGATACCTGACTAAAAAGATCATAGAAGTCATCATAATTTTCTATAACCATCCACTGGTACATAATGAAAGCGGTTTCGTAGTCGGCTTTTTTCCAATCCTGTTGCTGTAGGTACTCCTCTAGTTTTTGATAGATTTGCCCTTGGTTTTCTATGAGATATACTCTCTGTTTTCTTAGTTCTTTTTCGTAGGCGCGATCAGCCTCTCTGTTGTATTGCACTGAGATCATCTTATCGAATTGTTCCCTGAACCTTTCGGGGTTTTCTGTCTCTGCAAAAGCCAGACGGAAAATCTCTGCCCATCTTTCCTCATTGTTGTTCTCTTCATTCCCCCAAAGTTCGGTTAAAACCTTGGCTGCCGTTTTCTCTAAATCAGAAAGCTTACTTGCATCTTTGGGAAGCTCGATATGGGGGTTAATATGTTTGATGTGGGAGGCGCGGTAGAGGGTTTCTCTGTCGTCATTGTGGATTACCTCGATCAAACCTTTATCCCGTCCCTGTTCTAATTTTTTATGATAGTTGGGAACAGATTGACAAACCGCTTTTAAAGCAGCCAAAGGGACAGAAATTTCATAGATTAGGCAATTACTGACCACTTTTTCAAGAGCTTCATCCGTCAAGAGTTGAGGTTTTTCCTCTAACCGCCAGATTATCTTATCGCGCCAAGTAACATCAGATCCATTCTCAAATGACTGCAATTTAGCATCTATATCCCCTGAACTTAAAACCTCATTATTGAGCCATTCCAACAGACGGGGGTTGCCATCAGCAAGATTTAAAGCTCTTTCTATGTAGTTTTTATCAATCTTACCCGAACTAAAATGCTCTAACCGCCGCAGTTTCTTTTCTAAATCGGACTCTTTGTATTTGAAAGAAGGCAAAGACTCCAGATGATAAAATTCCTCTAATAGAGGGGATTTGAAGGTATAGCGCGAGGTAATAATCAGGCGATGATAGTAATTAGTTTCCTGTATCGCCCAAACTAGAGCTTGTAATAGGGGGGCTACCCCTGCTTTAAGGATATAGTCATCGCTGGCTGAAGGGCATTCTAAGTTAAACTCGAAATCATCAAGAATAAGCAAAAGAGGCTGGTTTAACTGACCAAAAACACCAAAAACATTCTTTAAGCGATAGTCTAAATCCTCATTAGAATCCAGAAGGATTTGACGTTGTGGACGGTCTAATTTTTTAGCTAGGGTATTAACCAAGCTAGTTTGATCAATTTGTTGCCACCAGACAAGCTTAGTATAGTCTGGAAGGCGATCGCACAGACGAGCGGCGAGGGTACTTTTCCCGTTACCACCAAAACCTTGCAGGAAAACCCCGGCCTTATGAATTGCTTTAGGATTATCAAAGGGTTTTTTCAGCACTTGCAAGCAATCCTGAAGATCACGGCGGCGACCGATAAAAGTTTCCCGTGTGGCTACCCGCAAATATTTCGTTTCTGGGTCCACAAATTTGTCAACAAAGGATACGGGAGGTAAAGGTTTTTTCTGTCCTCTCTTTACCAAAGCTTCTGGGATACTTTCCCGGACATAGAGGCGTAAACAATGCCAATCCCTCGCCTGATTTCCTAATAATTTCTGATAGGCAAAAGCTAACGACTCGCTTAAAGTAAAGCCTTGGGAAAGCTTTTCATAGAGGATGGCCGCCGTGTCAGCAGCTTCGTTAT
Source organism: Microcystis sp. M144S2 (assembly GCF_020246065.1). Lineage (NCBI taxonomy): Bacteria > Bacillati > Cyanobacteriota > Cyanophyceae > Chroococcales > Microcystaceae > Microcystis > Microcystis sp. M144S2. The sequence goes on along the minus strand of NZ_JADBTR010000129.1, from coordinate 14,113 downwards.
CCCTGACGGGTTGACCCCACCCCAAAACAGCTTTAGCTCCATTTTCTAATAACTTCTCGGCCATCGAAAGGATCTCATCACCATCGGAGTAGCCTGTCCGACACCCTGATAAAAACAAAAGCTTGGGTAAATTAAACTGTAATTCTCTGGCAATATCTTCGGCGCTGGTATCTTGCCTATCTCCGTATTCCGTCTCAGTAATAAAATAGGGTTTCCGCTCCTTGATGGTAGCGTGTCCGCTCAAGTGGATAACATCGAAATATCCTCTATCTTTACTGGCTATCAATTCGCCTAATTCTTGAATACATCCGCTCTCTTCAACGGTTAAAGATAGGGGTTTTCCTCTAGTTGCTTTGAGGATCTTCCCTTCTTCTGCCTCAAAGTCTAGTATAGGCGTTACACCCTTAGCAGAACTTGCCATGAAAACCACATTTAAGGCTCGATCCTGCGGGTTGTTGCCCACAGTTAACAGCCTTCCATTATCGGTTTTCATCCACCGCAGGGGAACAATAGCGGGAAGCTTAGACACCAGAAAACCCTGACCATCGTGTAATAATTCCCAGGGTAGATGAGCTAATCCTTGGCTGGTGCTGATAGCCAGAACTATTATTTCCTCTCCCCGGTGGCTATCTAATTCGTTCTGTAGAATGCGCTCCGTACCATCTAACCATCGGTATAAACCTTGTCCTGTTCTGGCGTGGTCTTCCGGTAAACGGGTATAGTAATCGGTGTCGGCCTTTTTACTTAGGTTGTCTATTTCACTCAAGGATCTTGTGTAGAAATCAATCTGGTTGGGGTTATCCCAGAAAAATCGGAACTCAACCCTATTGCTACCCCTCTCCTGAAGGTCAATATGCAGTATCTTCATGATTTTTCTTGTTCCAAGAGTTTTTGTAGTTGCTCTAGGGTAGCATCTTTGAGCAGCAGACGATCGCCGTTTTTGCTCACAATTAACACCCGTTCGATTTTCGGGGTTTCAGGAGAGTCAATTTTTTGCTTTAATTGGTAAAATTTCTCAGCGATGGCGATTGTTCCGCTAATAATGCCGATGATGGTGGCGATGGTGGCAAGGGTTCCCTCTTTCTGCACTTCGGAGATAACTTCGTAGCTGCCTTGCACCCCTTCCATCTCTAGGATATCCTGAGCAACTTTGATAGCATCGGCTCCTTGAATTTCTATCTGCATCAGTTTTGTTCCTCCTGTCAGTACCCAAGCAAAATGATACTAAATCCAGTTATTAAAGACTGATTATCTATTCCCCCCTTTGCCTGTCCTGATATCTAGCCTATACTCAACGAATCTAGTATGACTAGCTTAGTTGGGGAAAAAATCTCAATTACCATCAATGGTTGACATAAGAAAATATTTCAGTCTCTCCGTCGGGAAATAACCTATTAGAGACTGAAAAATCTTAGTCATTCCATTCCCCTTTGGGTGGTACGGGGGGATTGCGTCGAAGATGACGGGTTAAGTCCTCATCCGGTTGTTTCTCTCCTCTTAGCCACTGTTTAATCGCTGTTTCGATAATGCGACTAGGATCGTTAGTCAGGTGTTTAATCTGTTCTAAAACTTCCGAGTCAAGGTGAATAGCGATTTCAACTTTCTCCGCCGTGCGCTGAGTCGGTGTAGCATTGTCGTTCATAAGCTCTATTAATGATTGCTATCTATCATTCTACCCGTCAGTCGAGGATTCTCATCCAAGAGTTTATCTATAGTAATCCGATTTGGACAAATCATAGAGCCTTTCCTTAGCCATTGCCCTTTGCCTGATTTTGTCCCCATACTCAAACTGACCATAGTTTCCTGTGGATGCCGAGAGGGAAAGCTAAGGTCAAAACCCTGACTATACTTGCAGTTTAGCTTTTTTTACCTTTTACTTTTCGCTTTTGCTCCAGCCTTAGAGACTTTACCTCTACAATGAATTAAGGAATCTAAAATTTTATAAACCCCTGACTTTTGCCAGCAGTGAACCACGATGACTGACGTTCCCGTTTCTCGCATTCGCAATTTTTCCATCATCGCTCATATCGATCATGGTAAATCAACTCTCGCCGATCGCCTCCTGCAAATTACGGGAACCGTAGCCCAACGGGAGATGAAAGAACAATTTCTCGATAATATGGACTTGGAACGGGAACGAGGTATCACCATCAAGTTACAAGCGGCACGCATGGATTATACCGCTAAGGATGGTCAAAAATACGTTCTCAATCTGATTGACACCCCCGGCCATGTGGATTTTTCCTACGAGGTTTCTCGGTCTCTAGCGGCGTGCGAGGGAGCTTTATTAGTTGTGGATGCGTCCCAAGGAGTAGAGGCGCAAACTTTAGCCAATGTTTACCTAGCACTGGAAAATAACCTCGAAATTATCCCAGTTTTAAATAAAATCGACCTACCCAGTGCCGAACCGGAACGAGTCGCGGCGGAAATCGAGGAAGTGGTGGGTTTAGACTGTAGTGAGGCGATTCGGGCCTCGGCTAAGGCTGGGATCGGTATTAATGATATTCTAGAGTCGATCGTCCAATTAGTTCCCCCTCCCCAAGATACCCTCGAAGAACCATTCCGAGCTTTAATTTTTGATAGTTATTACGACGCTTATCGAGGGGTAGTTGTCTATTTCCGCGTCATGGATGGTCGGGTGAAAAAGGGCGATAAAATTCGTTTTATGGCTTCTGGTAAAGAATTTGTTATTGATGAATTGGGAATTTTATCACCGCAACAGGTACAGGTAAATGAACTGCACGCGGGAGAAGTGGGTTATCTGGCAGCCGCGATTAAAACTGTTGCTGATGCCCGGGTGGGTGATACGATTACTCTAACCGCTAAACCAGCACAAGAGCCTTTACCCGGTTATACAGAAGCAAAACCGATGGTTTTCTGCGGATTATTCCCCACCGATGCTGATCAGTATGCCGATCTCAAAGATGCGCTGGAAAAGTTAAAATTAAACGATGCAGCTCTATCCTACGAACCGGAAACTTCTAGCGCCATGGGTTTTGGTTTCCGTTGCGGTTTCTTGGGACTGCTACACATGGAAATCGTCCAGGAAAGACTAGAAAGGGAGTATAACTTAGATTTAATTACCACTGCTCCCTCGGTAGTTTATCAGGTCACTACTACCGATGGGGAAATTGTCGAAGTGGATAATCCCAGTTTGTTACCTTCCCCACAAAAACGGGAAAAAATTGAGGAACCTTATATCCAAGTGGAAATGATTACTCCGGAAACCTATGTAGGTGCTTTGATGGAATTATGTCAAAGTCGTCGGGGAGTTTTCAAGGATATGCGTTATTTTACTAAAACTCGCACCGCTTTGATTTATGAGTTACCTTTAGCGGAAGTGGTGACGGACTTTTTTGATCAATTAAAATCTCGATCGCGCGGTTACGCTAGTATGGAATATCAATTAATTGGCTATCGGGAAAATGAGCTAGTTAAATTAGATATTATGGTCAATGGTGATCCCGTTGATGCTTTAGCGATGATCGTTCACCGGGATAAAGCTTATTATGTTGGTCGTGCGTTAACCGAAAAGTTAAAAGAATTGATTCCCCGGCATCAATTTAAGGTTCCCATTCAAGCAGCTATTGGTTCTAAAATTATCGCTAGTGAACATATTCCCGCTTTAAGAAAGGATGTCTTAGCTAAGTGTTATGGTGGTGATATTAGCCGCAAGAAAAAGCTGTTAGACAAGCAAGCAAAAGGGAAAAAACGGATGAAAGCGATCGGAACTGTTGATGTCCCGCAAGAGGCATTTATGGCAGTCCTAAAACTCGATCCTCAGTAAAGTCTAGAGGGTGAGTTAATCCTCACCCTTTTTAGTTTTGGCAGAGGGAAAGAAATTATTATGAAACTTTTGAGATTATCCTATCAAGATTTATCCTCTGGATTAAGTATAGATTCTTGCAAATTTTTTCCAGATTTGAATTTATTAGTTGGTATCTCAGGTGCAGGAAAAACCTCGATTTTAAAGGCTATTAGTAATTTAAAAAGAATCGCTAACGGTGAGTCTATAAATGGAGTAAAATGGGATGTAGAACTTTTAACCAATGATCATGTTCGTTATCATTGGTTGGGTGAATTTGAGGTTAGAAAAGCTCGTTCTCTCATCAAGATTGAAGAAGATGAAGTCAATAGTAATGACGGCGAAAATAAGGTTAGTATAATTAGGGAAACTCTTTTAAAAGATCAAGAGGTTTTGATCGCAAGAAATCAAGAGGTAATTGAGTTTAAACATTCAAAGACACCAAAACTACCATCTTATTTAAGCTGTATAGAGCTTTTCAATCAAGAAGAAGATGTTTTCCCTGTTCGACAGGAATTTAACAAAATGATTTTCAATCCACTTAAGTTTAATATCTCATATTCAGCAGTTGATAAAATCTTGGAAAACGACGAATATGCCAAATATAACTCTCTCTCTGAATTACAATCGAGTCAACTTCCTATTTCTGACAAACTACTGATCACTTATAAAAAATATCCTGATACGTTCGAGATAATAAAGAGAAAGTTTTTAGATATTTTCCCTCAAGTTGAAGATTTAAAAATAGAATCTTTAGAGCCATCCGAACTAGGTGATCTGCTTGTTTCATTAACTAGAATTGGTTTACTTGAAGAGCTACCTCGCATACAAATAAAAGAAAAAAACTCTCATGTCTGGATTGTAGAACCAAATATCTCCTCTGGAATGATAAAAAGCCTGATGTTCTTAGCAACGATCAAATTATCTCCTGATGGGAGCGTTATATTAATCGATGAATTTGAAAATAGTTTGGGGGTTAACTGTTTGGACACTTTAACAGAAGATTTATTAGTTAATTATCGAGATTTACAGTTTATTATTACCAGTCATCATCCCTATATAATTAATAATATCAGTCCTGGCTATTGGAAAATAGTCACTCGTAAAGGAGGAGTAATTCAGGTACACAATGCAGCTGATTTTCATATTTCTAAAACTCGACAAAAAGCCTTTATTGATCTTATCAATGTCTTAGAAGAATTTCCCCAAGGAATTAGTTAATCGATGAATATTTATTTTTTAGTTGAAGGAAGAAGTACCGAAAAAAAGCTTTATACTGCCTGGTTAACTTATCTTATCCCCGAATTTAAGCGAGTTGATTTTTACGATCAAGTCAATCACAACAATTACTTTCTGATTAGTGGTAATGGCTACCCCTCGATACTTGATGAGGGAATTCCTAACGCCATCGATAAAATTCAAGAAGTATCCAAATATAACTATCTAGTCATCTGTCTCGATGCTGATGAGGATACTGTCGAAGAAAGAGAACAATATGTTAATGACTTTATCACCAAAAATATTACTATCCCCGCACAACTTGAAATCGTGATCATTATTCAAAATCGCTGTCTTGAAACATGGCTATTAGGCAATCGTAGAATATTTAATCCTAAACAACATTTACAGGGACTTTTAGCTGATTATGTTCAACACTATGATGTTTACGAAAATGATCCCGAACTAATGGGTAGATTTAATTGCAGAAATCATGCCGATTTTCATTTCGCTTATCTAAAGTCTATTTTTAAAGCTAAAGGTTTGTCTTATTCTAAACAACTCCCTGGGGTAGCTCAAGAACAATACTATCTTAATGAATTAAAAAAGCGTATCGATAAAACCGAACACTTAAAAACCTTTCAGAAATTTATTAATTTTTGTGATAATATTCGTCAAAATTTTAGATAAATTGATCTCTGGTGCTTCTGACGAGGATGAAATATAAGCTGATCTGGCATCGTCTCCTGACTAATAGCTGATTGAGAATACAAGACTATGACAAGGCTTTTGTCCTATAAATTTCTAGGTCGGCAGATTTTTGTAGTATTGTAGTATAATGGTAACTCCAGAAAAACAATCCCAAAAGTGCCTTTAGTCTCTTCAGTTAGCAGTTACCAGATAGAAGTTAAAAATTGGCAATTTACTTGATGTTATGGCTTCCTTACGCGATATTCTCAGTTACTATCGCAATTATCAAAAAGCCGCCTTTTTGAGCATTGCTGCCTCCAGTGTCTTTGAAATTATCGATCTGATGGTTCCCTACGCTGTCGGACAGATTCTTAATGTTCTTTCTGATCAACCTTTAGATGGATTCGTGCAATCTTTGGTCGATCGCACCATGATTTTAACTCCCTTTGCCTCAGAAAAGTGGGTTAGTTTGGCAGTATTATTAGGCTTAATTTTCCTAACCACGGTAATTAAAGCACCAATTCAGCCTTGGGTGGGTGTATGGTTTCACTGGGAAATATCCTTAAGAGCGCGACGAGATCATCTCGGAAAAATTATTGCTAAAATTCTCACCTTACCCCTATCTTTTTACGATGAAAATAATCCAGGACGCATCGCTAACCGGATCGCCAAAGGGATAGAAAATCATACTTGGACTTATCCCGAAGTGGCGGGAATGATGATCCCAAAATTGTTTAGAGTTTTCGGTATTTTTCTTGTTATTTGGGTAATTCAATGGCAGATCGCCCTCGCTTTTGTCATTTCTTTTGTATTAATTGTAGCCTTTATTTTGAGAGATTTAAAAGATTTAATGCAAAAAGAAAGAATTCTGGATCAGCACATCGAAAATACACAAAGTCGCAATTCTGAGATTATTACTAATATCAAAACTGTCAAAGCTTTTGCCACAGAAGGACAGGAATTATATCGTCAGAAACAGCGTTTAGAGAGAGAATTTACCTACGTTATCTATCGCATTCATAAGGGTTATGTGGACTTAATTACTTGGGAAAAAACCCTCGTCCAAGCTAGTTTATTTGGAGTATTTTTCTTTACTCTCCTAGCCACCGTTCAACAGAAAATCTCGATCGGGCATTTTATTACCACCTATACCCTCGCTAGTATGGCCTATGCGGAATTAGATCCCCTATCCCAAATGGCAGAAACTTTCGCTCGTCGCTATGCTTCTATGGCCCGTTTACAGGAATTTATCAACTTGCCCAGTGGCACTGATTCTGGTAGTCTTTTAGCCGATCATGCCCAACATAATCCCTATCGTTTTACGGGGAAAGTAGAATTAAGTAATCTTAGCTTTGGCTATAGTGCTGAAAGAACGATTATCAAGGATATTAATTTGCTGATTGAACCCTATCAAACCGTGGCATTAGTGGGAAAATCTGGTTCAGGAAAATCCACTTTAGTTAAGTTACTTTTCCGCTATTTTGAACCAAATCAAGGGCAAATTCTGATGGATGGCGAGGATATTAGTCGCTTAGATGTGACTTGGTATCGGCGACGGTTAGCGATTGTCCATCAAGAAGTAGATGTGTTTAATGGTACGGTGTTAGAAAATCTCACCTACGGTAATCCTAATATTAGCTTTGAGAAGGTAGAAGAAGCCTGTAAAATTGCCCGTGTTGATGAATTTATTCAGGAATTACCTAATGGTTATTCCACTATTGTAGGGGAAAGGGGCGTGCGTCTTTCGGGGGGACAAAGACAGCGTTTAGGAATTGCTAGGGCGTTAATTGTTGATCCAGATGTGTTAGTTTTTGATGAGGCCACTTCTAGCTTAGATTATGAGTCAGAAAGAGCCATTCAACTAGCCATGAAATCCATCTTAGGCACTCGCACCACAATTATTATCGCCCACCGTCTCAGTACCGTTCGAGAAGCTGATCAAATTGTCGTCTTGGATAATGGTCGCATTGTCGAGATCGGTAGCCATGACCAATTATTAAATCAGCAGGGAATCTATCAACGTCTCCACTCTTTGCAAGAAAGCGGCGAACTGGTTTAATCTTAAAATAGTCCCCGATAGCGGACCGAGAAAATATATCTAATGGAAGTTGCTCACCATGTCTAACGAAACCGTTACCTATTCCCTAGAAGCTGTTTGGACTTGGCAGATATTCAGCAAACCCTAATTATTTTGAAAATCAGACAACCAACGGATTAATTGAGGGAATGAATACCAAAATAAAGCTTATTAAAAGAATAAGTTATGGATTGACCAATTTTGAACATCTTCGACTTAAACTGTTTGCTTGCTTTAATTCATAACAAAAATTAACAAACGAAACCCAGAAGAGCCAGCAATTTTAATAAAAAAAGCTTTTTGCTTTGTTGGATTCTAGGCTATTTCAGGGTTTAGGCTCATTGAAACTACTAATTTGCCATAACCAGTCTAGGAGAGTCCGGGAATTTTACGCAAATCTTTTTTTTCTTTGTCCAAAGTCCAAAAATGTTAAGAATTGTGTGCGATTGCCCTGAAATCGCTATAATCATCCCAGCAGAGGCGATATTAATCCCTCGATCATCCACTGGTTAATGATCGCTAATGATTAGACAAACTTGGTTTTCTAAAGCGGTTTCGAGACAGGAAACCCCTAAGTTTCCCGGTCGATCATGGACGGATTCGACAAGCTCACCGTCCATGATCGGTTAAATTTCCACAAGCTCAATGACCACTTGCCTTTTTTCGGAGTTGATCGAACCATGTTGCAAGGATGGATTCAAATCGCGCTCACGATCCTGATAATCGTGGCAATCACCCCCTTTTTCGGGCGGTATATGGCGAGGGTGTTCATGGAACGGAGAACCCTACTCGACCCACTGTGCGATCGAGCCGAGAGTCTTCTTTATACCTTCGTCGGAGTGAAAGGGAAAGAGAATATGACCGGCTGGCAGTACGCCCGCGCCGTTCTCTACATTAACGCGGTAATAGCAATTCTGGTTTTTTCCCTGATTGCCGGCCAAGGAGTCCTTCCCCTCAACCCGACGGGGATCCCCGCCCCCCCTTGGGACACCACGCTACATACGACGATTTCCTTTATCACCAACAGCGACCAACAGCATTATTCAGGAGAAACCACCCTCAGCTACGCGAGTCAGATTTGGGGTCTCGGCTACCAGATGTTCACCTCGGCCGGAACCGGTCTAGCGGTGGGGATCGCCTTTATTCGGGGACTGACGGGGCGACCGTTGGGCAATTTCTACGTGGATCTGATCCGAGCGATCACCCGTATCCTCTTACCGATCTCGATCGTGGGGGCAATTGCCCTGATCATCGCCGGGGTCCCGGAAACCCTGGCGGGCCCGGCGATCTTGCCGACGCTAGAAAACCCCAACCTCAGTCAGGCGATCGCCCGCGGTCCAGTGGCCCACTTCGAGATTATTAAGGAATTGGGAGAAAACGGCGGCGGCTTTTTTGCCAGCAACTCGGCCCACCCCTTTGAAAACCCGAACGGATTCGTCAATCTGGTGCAGTTGGTAGCGATTCTCTCGATTCCCACCTCCCTGATCTATACCTACGGGGTTTTCGCCGATAATCTCAAGCAAGCTCGGTTAATCTATCTAATTCCCCTCGGTATCTTCATCGGCTTTACGATCATCACAGCGATCGGGGAATATAACGGCAACCAGGCGGTTAACTCCCTGCTAGGGGTGGAGCGAGCGGTTAACTTCGAGGGTAAAGAAGTACGCTTCGGTTGGGCGCAATCGGCCCTGTACGCGGTAACTACCACGGCCACCATGTGCGGTGCGGTGATCGCCATGCACGATTCCTTGATGCCGAACGGCGGCTTCGTCACCCTCTCGAATCTGTTCCTGCAAATCGTTTTCGGCGGCCAGGGAACCGGCACCGCCTACCTGTTCGCCTATCTGATCCTGGCGGTATTCGTCACCGGTCTAATGGTGGGAAGAACCCCCGAATTGTTCGGGCGCAAAATCGAGAAGCGGGAAGTGGTGTTAGCGAGTTTTTTAATTCTGCTGGTTCACCCGATCGCCATCCTCATCCCCGGAGCGATCGCCCTTGCCTTTCCCGACTTTCAGGGCATCAGTAACCCCGGCTTTCACGGATTATCTCAAGTTATCTACGAGTACGCTTCCGCCGCTGCCAATAACGGGTCGGGATTCGAGGGACTGGGGGATTCCCAACCCGCGCCGCTCGCGATCGCGGCTGGGGCGAAACCGACGATGACCGCTCTCTGGTGGAATCTGAGCGCCTGCTTCAGTTTACTGGCCGGACGGTATATCCCGATCGCGGCCCTGCTCTTGTTAGCCGATGGGATGTCCCGTAAACAACCGGTTCCCGCCACCACCGGAACCCTCCGCACCGATACCGGACTCTTTACCGGCGTGACGGCGGGGGTGATTTTAATTCTCGGTGCGCTCACTTTCTTCCCGATATTGGCCCTCGGGCCGATCGCGGAAGCCTTTCAAATCACCAGGATGATCGGCTAGGACTTTAGACAGGGTTTGCGGCAAAAAGTTTTTCCGGGGGGTAGGGTGTGGGGTGTGGGCTTCGGCCGTGAGCTCAGCGTTCGACCGAGCTCACGCCGAGGTCCGAACGGGTGTGGGGTGTGGGGTTTTACCAGTTTTGAGGTGGCCAATTACCTAATTTTCAGGGAAAAAGTGCCTAAATTTCCCCCCGATCACTCCCATATCCAGTACTTTTTGATTGACAAAAGGTCTAAAAGTCTTACCCAACAAGGTTTTTAGATTTATTCAACCAGCCCTAGATAATTTATGAGAACGAACAAAGGAAATTCTAAATCCTCCCGCCCGTTGCGAGTGCCGAGAGGTCGCAGGGACGACCGCCGCCACACCCCCAAGGTAAACCGGACAGGTCTCTATCAACGCGCGATCCGGCAGTCCTTCCTCAAACTCGACCCGCGCATCGCCGTGCGTAACCCGGTCCTGTTCGTGGTCTGGTTAGGAACGATCGTCACGGCCTTGGTGACGATCGACCCGCATCTATTCGGCACGATCGCAGGGGATAGGGGACAACAACGGCTACTTAACGGCATCATCACCCTCATCCTCTTCTTCACGGTGCTGTTCGCCAACTTCGCCGAGGCGATCGCCGAGGGACGGGGAAAAGCCCAGGCCGATGCCCTGCGCTCCACCCGCAGCGACACGATGGCCCGGAAAATCCTTGCCGACGGCTCGATCGAGTCGGTCAGTTCCACGGCCTTGGGTCGGGGCGATCGGGTGAAACTGGTGGCCGGGGACGTGATTCCCGCCGACGGGGAAGTGATCGAGGGAATCGGTTCGGTGGATGAATCGGCGATCACCGGAGAATCAGCCCCCGTCCTCAAACAACCCGGCACCGACATCGCCAGTTCCGTCACCGGCGGCACTAGGCTTCTCTCGGACGAGTTGACGGTGCGGATCGCTCAAGATCCTGGTCAGGGTTTTATCGATCGCATGATCTCCCTTGTGGAAGGGGCCGAGCGCACGAAAACCCCCAACGAGATCGCGCTGACGGTACTTCTGGCCGTGTTAACCCAAGTCTTTTTAATTGTCGTGGCCACGATTCCCTCGATCGGGAACTATATCGCCGGTTTCCTGGAAACGAGCCTTGGACCGGCGGTTGCGGATACCTTTCGGGCCGGTTCCAGTATCGCCATCTTGATCTCCCTCCTCGTCGCCCTCATTCCCACGACGATCGGCGGTTTATTGAGCGCGATCGGCATCGCCGGGATGGATCGTGTGGCTCAGTTTAACGTCATCGCCACCTCCGGGCGTGCGGTGGAAGCCTGCGGCGACGTAAATACCCTCCTTCTCGATAAAACGGGAACGATCACCCTCGGAAACCGGCTGGCTGACGAATTTATCCCCGTCAACGGTCATAACCTCGAGGAATTAGCCCGCATCTGTCTAACGGCCAGCCTTTTTGACGAAACCCCAGAAGGACGATCGATCGTTGCCTTAGCCCGGAATTTGGGCGCGAACCTCGATATCGATGGCCAACCCGGCGAGGGAATCGAATTCTCCGCTCGTACCCGCATGAGCGGCACCGATAGGGCCGGCGAGGAATACCGTAAGGGAGCCGTAGACGCGATTAAAGGTTTCGTCCGTTCCCGCGGTGGTTCCGTTCCCGAGACCCTCGATCAGGCACAGGAAAGGGTTTCCCATTTGGGGGGAACTCCCCTCGCCGTCTGTCGGGGTAACGATATCTACGGGGTGATCTATCTCAAAGACATCGTGAAACCTGGATTAAAAGAGCGTTTTGACCAATTACGGCGCATGGGTGTGAGAACGATCATGCTCACTGGCGACAACCAGATCACGGCGGCGGTGATCGCGGCGGAGGCGGGGGTGGATGATTTTATCGCCGAGGCCACCCCAGAAGATAAGATCGAGGTGATCCGTCGCGAGCAATCCCAGGGCAAGTTAGTTGCCATGACGGGAGACGGAACCAACGACGCACCCGCACTGGCCCAGGCTAATGTCGGTGTGGCGATGAACTCCGGAACCCAAGCGGCGAAGGAGGCGGCCAATATGGTGGATCTCGACTCCGACCCGACCAAGCTGATCGATTTAGTGACCATCGGCAAACAGTTACTCATTACCCGCGGCGCCCTGACGACGTTTTCGGTAGCTAACGATATCGCTAAGTATTTCGCCATTATCCCGACGATTTTCGCCGCTGCCGGGATCGGTTCTTTAAACATTATGGGTTTGAAAAGCGCTCAATCGGCGATCGTCTCGGCCCTGATCTACAATGCCCTGATTATCCCCGTTTTGATTCCCCTAGCACTTAAAGGCGTTCAATTTCGCCCGCTCACTGCTGACCAACTATTGCGGCGCAATATCCTCATCTACGGCGTGGGAGGCATGATTGCGCCGTTTATTGCTATTAAGATTATTGATGAGATAATTTCAGCGATCGGGTTGAGGTAATGGGAAAATCGGCAATATTTAAGCCTAGTTTATTCGGATTGAAGCACTCGAATCGGGATTTTACCCAAAAAGAAACCTGGGGTAAAAATCAATTTAACTCCTCATTTCCAGCTTCTTTGTGCGCTTACTTAGATTGGAAAGGACTGAAAAATGTATATCTGAAACTTGATGAAAATTTAAAAATTCAACCAGCGGAGTTAAGTACACAAGAGTTATACGGTCTAGCTCCCGATTCCGATAATTTATTTTACGCTTTCGCGAGTCAATTTAGAGGAGGGAGCAAAATGATCACAATCGATTTATTTGCTGGTTGTGGTGGTTTATCTTTAGGTTTCCAGAAAGCGGGGTTTACTATTGTGGCTGCATTTGATAATTGGATACCTGCTATAGATGTCTATAGAAATAACTTTAGTCATCCGATATTTAATGTCGATTTATCTAGAGAATCTAATCAAGAAATATTGGCTCAATATAATCCTGAGATTATTGTCGGCAGCCCTCCTTGTCAAGACTTTTCCAGTGCGGGTAAGAGAGACGAGGGTTTAGGACGAGCGAATCTAACGCTCACATTCGCTGAAATTGTAACTAGAGTAAGTCCCCAATGGTTTGTTATGGAAAATGTGGATAGAATTGAGAAAAGTAAAATACTCACTCAAGCAAAACAAATTTTTAAAAGCCATGGTTATGGTTTAACTGGAAAAGTTATTAATTCTTGTTACTGCGGAGTTCCTCAAACTAGAAAAAGATATTTTCTGATCGGTAAAATGAACGAAGAAGATGATTTTTTAATCGATGAAATCAATGACAATTTATCAAGTCAACCTCTGACTGTATTTGACTATATGGGCAAAGAATTAGATATAGAATACTATTATAGACATCCTAGAAGCTATCAAAGAAGGGCGATATTCAGTATTTATGAACCTCGCCCTACTATTCGAGGAGTAAATCGACCAGTTCCCAAAACCTATCGACAACATCCCGGTGATGCTTGTCATCTTAATGAAAAATTAAGACCGCTAACAACGAGGGAGAGAAGCTATATCCAAACTTTTCCTAAAGACTTTATTTTTGCTGGAACAAAATCTAATCTAGAACAAATGATTGGCAATGCTGTTCCTATTAATTTGGCTAGATATGTGGGCCAATGTATTCTTAACTATGAATTGAAAAAGGGGAAAAAGACAACCTATCGACAACTACAGCTAAGTAAGTGGTTATAATTAAATTGAAAATAGATTTTGTCTTTGATCCCCCCTTAATCCCCCCTTGATAAGGGGGGTGTCGATCCCCCCTTAATCCCCCCTTAATAAGCTATCCATTAGTCGGATCTTTCTTAACAAAAAGAGAAGAAACTTAAAAAAAGGGGAAACGATTGATAGGTATAGTTTTGAAAGAAGGAATCAAGGTGGAGGTAAGCAAAAAAATGGAGAAATGGGCAGCCCAAGAATT
>NZ_JADBTR010000128.1:0-4501 GCF_020246065.1 Microcystis sp. M144S2 | reverse complement strand
TTTTCCATAGGGATAGTGAGGATTGATGGAATACTCACCCCCTTCGGTTTCCGAGATAAACTCTAGGACGATGGTAGGAATTTCTCCTTCAAGATGGGGAGTATAACTGCGCCGAATTTCTCCACTAGCAATCGGTTTTACCGAGGGAATATAAACCCAATCAGGTGCTTTGACAACAGTTTGAGTTTTAACGGTAGCACATAAGCCAAAATTAGAAGCAATTAGCATCGATTCTAGAATTAGTCCTGCTAATTCTAGGGATTCGCGTAAAGCGGCTGCTAATAGGGGTTGCAGGTTGTTGTCCACAGGTTCGTCAGGTAGAATAAAATCATCGGGCAGTTTTTCCCAGGTGATTGGCGGTGATTTTGGGGTTAAATCAATAGCAGATGGTGTCATTGTCGTAAACAGTCCTTCCTAATATTTAATAAGCTCTCATAAACTGTCCACGACTAAGTAGGTGCATTAAATTAATTATCAAATAGACATCTAGGTGGACAATGCCTGCAATTAGTTCATACACTATCATCAACTTCAACTCCTAGCGCTCTTAATTTTGCTGCCAAGCGTTCAGCCCGTTGCTTTTCCTGTTCAGCCCGTTGCTTTTCCTGCTCGGCCAACTCCTCTATGGTGGGGAGCAATTGCCCCTCTGCTGTTGCCCAACGTAGCCAAGTAATCGGCTCTTGTTCATCCCCATAAATTCCCTGCCACCGCACTAACACTAGCCCTAATATTTCGCTGCTGAACCTGCCTTGAGCATCTGGGTTTAAAGATTTATAAACGCCCCCTTCTAAGCGATGTCCCGCTAAATCTTCTGGCTCAAAGGGATCATACCAAAAGTATTCTGTCACCCGCAAACGATTCTGATAGATAAGCTTTTTCTCTTCTTTATCTTTTTTGGCTGTACTCTCAGAGAGCAACTCAATCACCACATCAGGAGCTTTTTCTTCTTCCCAGACGACCCAGCTTTTCCTTTCTTTTCGAGGCACGTCCACAACGACAAATACATCAGGTCCGCGATAATCCTCGTTACGCACTTGATTGGGGCTAAAGTAAACAAACATATTGCCTCCGACAAACGCTTCCCGTCCTTGGGTTTTTAACCACCCGGAGAGCGGTCTGACTAATAACTGCATTTGCAGTCCGTGTCGCTGGGTTTCCATGGGAATACCATCATCAGAAGGTAGCTCATCTTGGGTCGGTGGTAGCTTGATCCCTAGTGGGTTAGCTGCAATTAGGAGGGTTTCTTGAGCCATTGGTTGGTTGGGGTGAACAACTGATGCCACTTTCTTATCATAAACTATTGTCAATGTCAATACAATTGCGATCGCAATTGTGCAGCCAAGCGCTCGGCTCGTTTTAGGCTATATGATTTTGTCAAGATTCTCTCACTTTATTACAATTCTAATCTTTTATGTAAATCTTACAATTTTTCAGGATAGGGTCATCTATGTTTCTCTCTGACTCTACAAGTTGATAATTATTCTGATAGAGTAATTGTAAAAAAGTGCCATGAAGATTTTCTTTTATGATAGGTACATTTATGGGACATAGGGTGACAATTGGATTGAATTTATTGAGAGCGTCAATAAAACGGGGCTGAAAAGAATTATCCCCAGATAAAATAGAAGTTGTCTCGGGATAGAACAAGACTTTTCTGTTTTTGTGAAGATAATAATAGGATTCAAATGAATCTGAAAGGAGAATTGATGGTCGGTTTAATTGCTTTTCTAATGTAGCCACTCTCTCAGACAAGCTGGCTAAAGCAGACATTTGTGAATAGCTTTTAGGGCGTTGAAAATTGGATATCGTTGCGGGGATAAATTTTACACAAGCGATTAGGGACATAATAATAAAGGGCATGATTAATACACTGACCAGGGAGAGTCTTAATAAATCAAACGAATTGGGCAACAAGATTGGCAAAAATTCCCTAAATGCCATTTTATTCTGCATCAATTCTGGTTCAGATTCGGACATTTTTTTTCGATAAGAACTAAAGACATAATCAATCAAACAACCATAGGAAAGAAAGAAGGGAAGTGATACAGCTAACAAATTACCAGGATGACTTCTATTGACAAAATAAAAGAGGCTAACTATTCCCCAGATGGCAATTACAAAACGATACTTAGCGTTTTTATCCTCAATAGGACTCTGAAAAGATTGTATGATGTTAAAACCGTAAACAACCATAAATATCATCCATATATTATCTGGAAAAGGTAAACCTAGAAAGCCAGAGCCAAATTTAAGAGTAAAACCTATATAATTATAAAAGTTCATAAATTCTCCAGACAAAATTCTAAAGCCCAAAATAATTATGAAAATGATAATGATAAGATTGATACTGAATCCTGTTAATTTTTTAATCATGTTTTTTGCGCTAAAACCATCTATTTTAAACTCATTCCAACTGTGAATAAAAAAGTACATAATCAAAACAACTATACCAGAATCAAAATTACTTAATAGAGCCATTGCCACTATAAAATCTAGAAGCAAATCTCGTAAGCTAATTGTTAAAAACCCAAGGAAAAAATTAGCTTTATCGAAAAACTTTCTTTCAGATATATACAACAAAGTTACCAGCAAAAGACAAGGAAATAAAGTTCTTAAAGGAAAATATTGAAAGTATAAATCTGCTGCCACTACCCTAAAATACAAATAACTCCAAAATAGGCAGCTAATAAATACCCAAATTCTGATCAACGGATTTTGGTAAATAGCTTTAACTATTAGATAGTAAAGAAGAATCTGAAGAGCAATCAAACTACATACAACAATTTTAATAGACAATAGACTATTTCCCATTAATCGTGATAGTAGGCCAAGCCAAAGATAATATCCGCCATATAAACTTTTAAATCCATCATCAACAAGGGGAATAAAAGGGGAATCACTATTAATGGCCGCTAATGGGAATAGAAATGCATTAAAATGGTAGTTCGATCTATCAGTATAAACCAGACTCCAAGCAACTGATGTCACCGTCACTAAAACTCCGATAAAAACTATATTCTCAATCAATAATGTTCTCAAAAATTTACGAAGAGAAAATAAATGTAAGAGAAAAAAGAAAATAACTGTTAAAATTAATCCAACTGGAATTAGCACCAAAAAATTCAAGCTTGATAAATAGGTTGTCAGTTCACGCCAATTGTATGACATCTCAGGTTTCATATAGAGCCTGAGACTTCCACCAGTTCCTTGGGTAAAGAGCTTTTGAATTGCTATCGTGTTGAAAACAAGACCAAGTCCCCACGAAATTAAAAACTCAAGATTACGACTTTGATTTGTGACTTGCCAATTATTGATTATTTTTGATAAAATAGAACTTAAATAGTTCAAAACTTTACCCAAAATAGTAGGTAAGAAAATAATAGAAATTAAAATGAATAGATACCAGACTGCTTCATACCTTTCATTTCCTTTCAATCTGCCAAATCTTGTGGTAAGAAGATAATCTACATCAATAAGAATAAGTAGGAACGCCCCTACTCCTTTAAGCCATTGATCGATCATATTTTTGTTCATTTATCTAATTTAATTTGAAGTATTGAAGTTAACAAAAGTAAGGGAAAAGACAGTAAAGAATAAGCTTATTTTCTATCATAAACTATCATCAATGTCAACCCCTAGCGCTCTCAATTGTGCTGCCCAGCGCTCGGCTCGTTGCTTTTCCTGTTCGGCTCGTTGCCTTTCCTGCTCGGCTCGTTGCTTTTCTTGCTCGGCTCGTTGCTTTTCCTGTTCAGCCCGTTGCCTTTCTTGCTCTACTAACTCACTCCCCCATAATAGCAAATTTCCCGACTTATCCCACCAGCGCAACCAATTAGTAGTAAATTCAGCTTTGGTTCCTTGCCAGATACCGATAAACAAGTTAAGTTCTTTTATCCAGTAACGATTATTCTCATCTGACAACTGCTGCTCATACTTTCCTGCCACTAAACAATAAACATCTAATTCTCCGGTTTTTGGCTGAAATATTCCATAGATAGGTACTTGTAAGATTTGCTCATAAAAATACCATTTTCCATAGGGATAGTGAGGATTGATGGAATATTCACCCCCTTCGGTTTCCGAGATAAACTCTAGGACGATGGTAGGAATTTCTCCTTCAAGATGGGGAGTGTAACTGCGCCGAATTTTTCCGCTAGGAATCGGTTTGACTGAGGGAATATAAACCCAATCAGGTGCTTTGACAACAGTTTGAGTTTTAACGGTAGCACATAAGCCAGCCAAAATTAGAAGCAATTAGCATCGATTCCAGAATTAGTCCTGCTAATTCTAGGGATTCTCGTAAAGCTGCTGCTAAGAGAGGTTGCAAGTTGTTGTCCACAGGTTCGTCAGGTAGAATAAAATCAGGTTCTTCCGAACTTACACTGTAGAAAATTCCCCAAGCTCCCTCTCTGTCCAGCAATGCTCTAAAGTTGATAAATATCAATCTAACAAAAACTCAAAGCCCTATTGTACAAGCTTTACAAGCATGAGTTGTTGATAGTTT
>NZ_JADBTR010000127.1:0-9038 GCF_020246065.1 Microcystis sp. M144S2 | reverse complement strand
GTAGTCAGTTACCTAATTTTCAGGGAAAAAGTACCTGAATTTTACCCCCGATCCCTCCAATGGTCGGCACTTTTTGAGGTCAAAAAAGTCTAAAAGCCTTATCCAACAAGGTTTTTAGATTTATTCAGCAAGCCCTAGTTAAAACCCGATGGCTCTGGATGGGTAAGATAGGGATAGAGAATTCCCCAAATAACCATCGAGATAGTCGATCTGGCTAGGATGAAACTAGCCAGATCGAGACAGAGCTTAATTCTTGCAGCTAGGGGCATTTTAGCCCGTAATTCCGCCCCCGATTGGGGACGATGGATAATCAGGGAGGCCACCGCACCGATCGCCGTCCCTGTACCGATAATGATGAGGGTGCGTCGCCTTAAATTCCTGACTCCTAAGCTGGATAGATGCGAATACGGCGATTCGGTTCCTCTCCGAAGCTATCGGATTGGAGACGGTAATGTTCCACTAATTCGTGCTGCATTTTCCGCACTTTCGCCGAGCGCGGCAGTAACTCCACCGGTTGGCCGGTAGGGATAACGATTTGTTCCACCGCTAACCGGGCCTCCTCCAAAGCTTCGATCTCGTCATCATTACCGCTGCGGGCAAATAAACGCAGATCCGCACCTTCCTGATTCATCGGGTCATCAATGCCCAAAATCCGCTTTAAACCGCGAGAAATTTGGGGCAGGGTATTGGATTTGATGCCATGGATGGGAATTTGTCTTACTTTGGCAATTTGCCGCAATTTTGACTGATTTTTAACGTGGGAACGCAGGGCCAGCACCGCATCGGCCCCCTGTAAATCTTTGGTTAACACGATCGGCAAATCTAGGGCCTGTACTACCTGTTCGATCGGAGCGCGACTAACCCCGTAGGGATAGACATAAACCGGCCAATCTTCGCCATTAGGACCGGGGACGCGGACTTTTTCCGTTTCCGGTTCTTCCTGTAGCCAAGATTGTTCGAGGAGGCGATCGAAATCGTTTTCCCGGTTGAGAGGGCCCGCAGGGAAACGGGCCACGGGGGTCATCCGGCCATCGGCCCGCCATCCCTTGGGTTTATCCATTTCTGGCAGATAATTGCCGCGCAAAGGGGTGAGGTTTTCCGGTTTTGGTTCTTCCTGAGCGACCTGTACTTTTCCCTCCTCATCTACCCAACGGATTTGGGCAATTGCTTCCCGTCCCCGCAGCAGTTGGTCGATAGTGGTGGATACGTCCTCGTGAATCACCCAGCGCTGACGTTCCAACATTTCGATGGCAATCTCAAAGGTGGGGGGTGCTTTGCGTTCTAAAACGGTCTTCTGAGAACCCCGGCGGCGTGCTTCTTCGTCTCCGAGAGTTACTGCCTGAATTCCCCCGACTAAATCCGATAAAGTCGGGTTTTTAATTAAATTTTCTAATTGATTGCCGTGGGCGGTTCCCACTAACTGCACCCCGCGTTCGGCGATCGTGCGAGCGGCCAGAGCTTCTAATTCCGTACCGATCTCATCAATCACGATTACCTCTGGCATATGGTTTTCCACCGCTTCGATCATGACCTGATGCTGTAATTCCGGACGGGACACCTGCATCCGACGAGCGCGACCGATGGCCGGATGGGGAATATCTCCATCTCCGGCGATTTCGTTGGAGGTGTCGATAATTACTACCCGTTTGTTAAGATCGTCGGCTAAAACTCGGGCAATTTCCCGGAGAGCGGTGGTTTTCCCCACGCCCGGACGACCGAGCAGCAGCAGGGATTTTCCTGTTTCCACTAGGTCGTTAATCAGGGTGATCGTACCGAAAACGGCCCGACCGATACGACAGGTTAAACCGATAATTTCCCCGTCTCGATTGCGAATGGCACTGATGCGGTGCAGGGTGCGTTCAATCCCGGCGCGATTATCGCCGCTAAAACTGCCCACCCTGGCGATCGAATACTGGATTTCTTCTTTTGAGATCGGTTCGTCTCCCAGATCGATCGCCCCATCGGGAAAACGCGCTTCTGGTATGCGTCCCAAATCCATAACTACTTCGATTAGTTGATGCTGCCGCGGGTGTTCCTCGATTTTGCCGCGAATCCGAGCCGGTAGAATTGCCAAGAGTTTGTTTAAATCGTCGGTCACTGGCATCCGAGAGGAGGGTAGGGTTTCTGGCATTAATAGTAAAGGGTTTTGGCGATAATTGGCTGTTTTTATTTCCAGGATTTTCTTGGGGTCTAACACATTTAGGGGTTAGTTGTCAATTAAAAAAATATTATAGTTTTTTGAGCAAGGCTAGGCTTTTAATTGAGCAACCACCATAGAAGCGGCTTTAAGGGCTTCTTTGTAGGCTTGGGGGTCATTTTCAAGGTTAGGCTGGTCTAAATGCTCTAAAATTGGCAAAATCAATGAACGGGCGTAACTTCCATAGGCAATACCAGCGATTTTTTCTCTCAGTCCCAGTTGCTGTAATTTGGTCACGGTGTGGTCATTGGTTCCCCCGGCTAACTGCACAAATCCGGCTAGATTGCTGGAAAGGACTTTTTTGGCCATATTAATGGCCGGGTGGGTGGTTCCTTTGCCGATATCGCCGCTCATCGGTCGGCCGTCAGTCTGCCAAATCAGAGGACAGCTTAGGGGTGAAATAGTTTCTCGCAGATAGTGGAGGTAATCAATGATATATTCATGATCTTGGCAACTTATAGCCAAGATTTTTAAGTTTTTAGTTAGAGGTGCGATCGCTTGCCAGAGTCGAGCAAATTCCTCTCCATGACCGACTTGGGTATGAATTTCGATCGCATCGACTCCCATTTCGATAATTAAGGGGATAATTTCTGCGGGTTGACAGACACGGGATCTTGTCTCGATTATTTGCTCTGGACAAACGGGTAAGCATCGACCGCAACCATAACAGCGCTGTTCAATCACTCCCCCCCCATCAATAGCATAAGCGGGACAGATTTTTTCGCAGGGACGGGGACAATCGACCGGACAGAGTTGCGGGTTAAAGACAGCTTTACGAAAGTGGGGATCTTCCCCATCATTGAGACTGACCATTAACCAAGGCCGTTGATTGGCAGGGAATCCGGCGATTTTGGCGGCGGTTTCCATGCCTTCCTTGGCCGCAAGGATCACGGCTCGATCGGCAGCCACATCAATACAATCGGCCCCGGCGATAGTATAGGCCAAGGCGAGGTTGCGAATCGTGGGCAAATCTTGGTAACTAGCTCCACAGATGAGCTTGAACCAGTGACCCGCAACTAGGGACTGTAAGGGAGAGGGGTTTTTATCTAGCACTTTTTTATCCTATCGCGCCCAGCCCCTAAATGTCAGCCCTGTGCTGCTCTGATTCTGACTAAAGAATGATTATTAATTCTTCTTGGACGAATGCCATCGGCCTCTACATTGAACTATAAACCCAAACGCTGCTTTTGACGGGCTTTATAGGAAGCTAACAGCCAGATAGAGCCAGAAATCAAAGAAGGAGCAAGGACGAAAAAAGTGGCCATGGTCACGGGATGTTCCCGGGCCCAGACCCAATAAATCATCACGGCAAAAATCAAGCCACAGTAAGCTAGTCCTAGAAAGGGGATGCCAATGACCAAAATGGCGAATCGAGTATCTTTATCCATAAAATATCGTGATGGCAGCGAAAATTTGGCTGATGGGTTCCGCTTGTCCCTTTCTTTACTTATAATCTTCTTTCTGGGATTGCTTGGGGAAAAATAAGGTATTTTTTAGAATTAGGCGGTGATTATTGGGAGGCCTTCCTTGCCGAAAGAAAGATTAGATTTATTATTAGTAGCCAAAAATCTCTGTGATTCCCGTCAACAGGCACAGCGATTAATTCGCGCTGGAGAGGTGAAAGTCAATCATCAAATCATCGATAAACCGGCCACAGAAATCGATCCAGAAGCGGCGATCGAGGTTAAGCAGAAACTGCCCTATTTGTCAAGGGGGGGCGAAAAATTAGCCAAGGCCTTAGAATTGTTTGCCATTGATGTCAGCGATCGCATTTGTTTAGATGGAGGCATTTCCACGGGGGGATTTACCGATTGTCTCTTGCAAAAAGGGGCAAAACGGGTTTATGGGGTCGATGTGGGTTATGGACAAGTGGCCTGGAGTTTACGGCAGGATCAACGAGTTATTTTACTAGAAAGAACTAATTTTCGCTATTTAACCCCAGAAAAGTTATACGGACAGGAAAAACCCGCCGATTTAGCAGTTATGGATCTGTCCTTTATTTCTTTGACCAAAGTTTTACCGACCCTGTGGACGCTATTAAATCCACCGCGAGAAGCGATTTTATTAGTCAAACCCCAATTCGAGGTGGGACGGGAAAAAGTCGGCAAAAAAGGGGTAGTTCGCGACCCCCAAGACCAAGCAGGGGCAATTTTTCAGGTTTTACAGGCCGCAGAAGTCTTAGGATGGTTCTATCGGGGTTTAACTTGGTCTCCCATTACCGGACCTGCGGGTAACGTCGAGTATCTTCTCTGGTTATCCACCGATACCGGCCCAGTTAGTCCCAGTTTAGCCGCGATCGCAGAAATCACCCAAGCAGCGATCGAACAGTTTTAACCCCGGTGTTTTGTCAAGGAAGTGGGGTGTGGGCTTCGGCCGTGAGCTCAGCGTTCGACCGAGCTCACGCCGAGGTCCGAACGGGTGTGGGGTGTGGGCTTCGGCCGTGAGCTCAGCCGAACGGGTGTGGGGTGTGGGGAGATGTATTCTTACATACAAAAACGATGATCGGGGAGTTCAATATATCGGAAAATGGGAGGGATAACCCGAAAAATTCTTGTTAAATCATGTTAAGTCCCGTAGAGACGATTAAAATTCTCGAAAATCATCCCGATCGCACTTTTCCAACTGGTGAAGTTATTTTTGCCGATGGCACGGAGGGCGAGTTAATGTACGGTATTCTTAGCGGAGAAGTGGAGATGTATATCAAGGGACAATTGATAGAAACTCTACAAAAAGGGGAAGTATTCGGAGCAGGAGCGCTCCTGCACCCAGATAAACTGCGAGAATCCACAGCTATCGCTAAAACTGATTGTAAATTAGCCTATCTCAATCAACCGCAGTTTTTATTTGCCGTGCAGGAAACCCCCATGTTTGCGATCGAAGTGTTAAGAAGTTATTCCGATCGCTTTCGCAAGTTAAAAAAAATCTTCACCAGTGAAGCATAGAGGAGCAAAAGAAAGCCATACCCCGAAAACTATTGACCGAAAGTCTCACCGATAGTTAAACGGGAACCATTGACCAAATCCCCACCAGAACGCGGAGGTTTTCCCGATAATTGCACTTCTTTCAATAATAATAAACCCGCTCCCGTCTGCACTACTGGCCCGAAATTTTTCCAGAGAGCCACGATCGATCCCACTTCTCCGCTTAGATGAGAAAGGTCTTTTGTCTGTAATTCTGGAGGCAGTTGACTAGGATCGTCTAGGGGAATAGTGGCCATCACTTTTAGGGGTTGTCCCCGGAAAGTGGTCAGCGCATTAGGATAAAAACCCCGGACTCGATCGTGAATTGTCCGGCCCGAATCTTGCCAGGGGATTAGATAGTCGGATTTCTCAATTAAAGGGGCATAGGTGGCATCGTCGTTATTTTGAGGAATTGGGGTAATTTCCCCTTGATCGAGCTTAGAGAGGGTTTCTAGGAGCAAATCCGCCCCTATTTGCCCTAGGGTTGCTCCCACCTGTTCGGCATTGTCAAAAAGAGCGATCGGGCTGTAGGCTTTCAGTAACATCGGTCCGGTGTCCATGCCCGCATCCATTAACATGGTAGTAATGCCGGTTTCTTTTTCTCCCCTAGCGATGCACCACTGCACGGGGGCTGCTCCCCGATATTTCGGTAAAATTGAGCCATGAACGTTAATACAGCCTAATCTCGGCATCTCTAGAATTTCTGGGGAGAGAATTTGTCCGTAGGCAACCACCACAAAGGCATCCGCTCGCGATTGTCTGAGAAAATTTAAGGTTTTAGCATTTTTTTTCACACTTTTGGGCTGCAAAACCGGTATTTGCTGTTCTATGGCTATTTGTTTCACCGGTGAGGGGGTTAATTGATTACCCCTTCCCCGGCGCTTGTCCCGTTGGGTAACGACGGCAATTATTTCTATATCGGGATTGGCTAATAATTTTTTTAGGGTGGGAACGGCAAAAGTAGGGGTTCCGAAAAAAACAATACGCATGGGAAAAGGGGGGATTTTTCAGTTATCAGTGTGCAGTAACCATTAACGACTAACTATGCCAGACCATTGGATTTTTTTGGCTTTTTCCCGACGATAGGAGAAAAAATGATCTTCTTGTTGATAGGTGCAAAAAGGAGCGATCGCAATTTGTTCATCCCTAATTCCTAACTGTTGTAGTTGATGATAAATCACCCGTCGCACGTCCAAGCGAACTTTTCCTTTTTCCTCGTCAGCAAATAAGGGGGAAGGGGAGAGGTTAAATAAATTCCCCAGAATTTGGTCGGGATTGGTTTCTTGAGGAAATAAACTTAAACCCACTTCTGCGGCAACTTCTCCATCGACTTGATACACTTCCCCGGCAATTGCCGGCCCCAGGGCCAAGACTAAGTTATCTAAACAACTACCGGAGTTTAATAACTGCTTAACTGCTTTGACAACTATTCCCTTAGCTGTCCCTCTCCATCCAGAATGAATCGCCACCCCAACACCCGTAGAGCGATCGCCTATTAGTACGGGCGTACAATCAGCACTGGCCACCCAAATCCCTTGACCGGAAGCATCGGTGATAATTCCATCCGCTTCGGCCATTTCTGGGTTAGCAATCCCTTGGGGATTTAATAGGCGATCACCATGTACCTGTTTGACCCGATAAACCGGTACATTTGCACCTAAAGCGTCCGTAAAAGCTTCCGGGGTTTGGGGGTAATAATGACGGGTAAAAAAGCCGTGGGACCAATCCTCTAGGAGATTACAGGTAAGATAGGGCAATCCTTGCCATGTTTGCCATTGCCACAGAGAAGTCTCGGTTAATCGCACATCGATCGCTACATTGGTCACAGTCTAAGCCTCTCTGGCTGCAATAATACCTTATTCTCTCCTATCCTAGTTCTGAGCTTGGCTAAACGGCAACGGAAGATTATTACTTAAAACCCTTGACAAATGGCGAGACTTGCTTTATACTTTTTATATAATGGGAATCCGTGCGCAAATATATATAGGGTTTTTGGGCAAAGATAAGAGAGAAAAAAATAGCCTGAAAAATCGGGTTGGCTAGAGATAGGGGTAAAGGTATGAAGACGGAAAATTTCTCTCCCCGACAAGCATTAAACAAAGCATTATTCGAGATTCGCGACAGATTGGGGAAAGGGCAGATTTAATTTTAATGTTATGTGGGGATGAATATTATCCAAATACCTCTAATCAGGGGATTATGGCAATAATCGAGGATTTATAGTTCTCCTTTTAAGGTTTTATCTAGGATACTGGGAAACAGTGCGTCTAATTCTTGGATGGCTTTTTTTCTGAGTTGTTTCATCTCGTTGATGACGATTTCTTATTCTAAATCCCAATTTTCACTCATATTCACCCTCACCTATAAACAAATCATAAAACAAAGAAACCGAAATAATAACCGTTTGTTCTAATTCTATCATCTCCTCAAAATCCCGATCACCAGTAATCAAAAAATCCGCCTCACTAACCCTTGCTAAAGCGATAACCTTAGCATCTTTCGGATCCCTTGTAAAGTCAACATTAACATTAACTTCTATTAACTTTGTGCTATTTTCAATTAAAGTTAACCATTCTGCTTTCTTGGTATCACGTAGTTTTAACTTCTTTCGCTGTAAAACTTCTCTATACTCATCTAAAATTTCCTGTGATACTATCCAATCATAATCAGCATGACTAATAATAAAATTAATCACCTTTTCTGGTTTTCCATCAGCAACCGCCGCAGAAATAAGGATATTTGTATCAATAATAACTCTCATTCTCCTCTCCGATAAGCTTCAATTTCCGCCGCAATTTCTTCATCGGTTAACGGATTATCAGCGTGTAAAGCTTGGGTTTCTTGGCATAAACGCTTAAATTCTTCTGCTAACCTTACTTTTTCAGGATCAATCGGTTTGTCCTTATTTTGTTCCCGTTCTTTTCGATACTTCCTAATCTTTTCTTTTAATAAAGCTTTTGCGGATTCTGTCCCTTTAACATAATCGGGTAATATAATTTCATCCTCCTGTTCTTCTAATAGCTGAAACGCTTTAGAGATAACCTCTTGAGGGGTATTATATTTACCAGTTTTCAGTTGTCTTTCTAAAAACTGTTCCTGTTCAGGGGTTAACGTAATTTGTATCATAATTACCAAATAGTTTGAAGATTAGATAAAGCTTGAATATAGTAGAAACCTTAATCTGACCCTGATGCCTAACAACATTTTCTTTATCCTGATTTAAAACCCCCTTAATCTCAGCCATCAACCACCTGATTCTTGCATCCTTTTTCATAATAGCACTCAGCAACTGTTCGGGGGGCAAATGTTCAAAATCTTCCAGGAACTGGGGAAGTGGGGAAATTTTCAGAAAAACCCTTGACAAATGGCGAGACTTGCTTTAGACTTTTTAGATAATGGGAATCCGTGCGCAAATATATATATAGTTTTTGAGCAAAGATAAGAGAGAAAAAAATAGACTCCAAAACCGGGTTGAGTAGGAATAGGGATAAAGGTATGAAGACAGAAAATTTCTCTCCCCGACAAGCATTAAACAAAGCATTCCTGAGAGTCAAACCGAGTCGTAGTCAGGTAGAGAAGTTTCAAACCCACCTGACTGGAAAGTGGGTGTAGGGTGTAGGGTTTAGGGAAGGAAACCTCTTTCATCTGTGGGGGTGAAAATTTTTTCATCGGGACTGACTGGAAAGTGGGAAGTATAAACGAGACAGAATCCAAAGCTGACTGCTGATGGATATAAAATCGGCTCGATTTTTTTTCTAAAAACCCTTGACAAATGACGAGACTTGCTTTAGACTTTTTAGATAATGGGAATCTGTGCGCAAATATATATAGGGTTTTTGAGCAAAGATAAGAGAGAAAAAAATAGACCCCAAAATCGGGTT
>NZ_JADBTR010000126.1:0-44069 GCF_020246065.1 Microcystis sp. M144S2 | reverse complement strand
TAGGAAAGCATGGGGATGAAGGTATGATAGCGAGATATGTAAAAGAACAAGATAAAGAATACCTGCAGCTACACCAAAATCTACAATTGAGTCTATTTTGATTCTGATACCCCGTCCGCTTGCGGCGGGGTAGTTCATTTACCGCTTTTTTTTTCAAAAATTTGGATAGTATCTCAGCATATTTTAGTGAGTTAGCCATAGCAAAGTAACCTACTTTTCAGAATTTAAAAGTTAGTAGCTGATGATATCACCTGACATTAACTCCTGCCATTCAGAATCCTTGCTGATAGTGGTCAAGCATAGACTCAGCCTGCCCTTCAAGGATACGCCTGCACTCAATCAATGGTAACTTGAGAAAAGCCAGACGTTGCTCTAGGGATAAAGCTTGTTCTTCAGGGGTTAAATAAGACGGATTAACCTCTTTCACCAGTGGGAAAACCTTCAGTTTGTCAGAAAAATCCCATTCCTATCATATCTAGATTTTATAGGACATCCTCTCAAGCTAGGCGGACTGATTAAAGAAACAAAGGAAAATGGAAATTTTGCCGATCTAGGGCTGGCCTTTGCTATAAGTGAGCTATATAGCGCCTCCTTGGCTAGTGAGGAAATTCTCAAACGCTAAAGCTGAGAGCTTACCGCTATAACTAAGCACACGAATCACCCAGACTGAGAAAATATCATGCGTATCGCTCACGATGTCACCGAATTGGTTGGCCGCACTCCTTTAGTACAATTGAATCGGATTCCCCAAGCGGAGGGCTGTCTTGGCCGAATTGTGATGAAATTAGAAGGGATGAATCCCGCTGCTTCCGTCAAAGACCGCATTGGCACCCACATGATTAATAGCGCCGAAAAAGCGGGTTTAATCAATCCAGAAACCACGGTTTTAGTGGAACCCACCTCTGGCAATACGGGAATTGCCCTCGCGATGACTGCGGCAGCTAAGGGTTATCGCTTGATTTTAACTATGCCAGAAACGATGAGTTTAGAGCGCCGGGCGATGTTAAAAGCCTACGGTGCTACCCTAGAACTTACCCCCGGTTCCCAAGGCATGAAAGGGGCAATTTTACGCGCGCAGCAAATTGTCGATAGTATCCCCGGGGCTTATATGTTGCAACAATTTCGCAACCCTTCTAACCCAGAAATTCACCGTCTCACCACTGCTGAGGAAATTTGGCAAGATACGGAGGGACAGGTAGATTTTATTGTTGCGGGTGTGGGTACTGGAGGCACGATTACGGGAGTCGCTGAAGTGATTAAATCTCGTAAACCTAGTTTTCAAGTAGTCGCGGTGGAACCTTTCAATAGTCCGGTGATTTCTGGTGGTAATCCCGGTCCCCATAAAATTCAAGGTATCGGTGCGGGTTTTATTCCGGAAGTTTTACGCACAGATCTGATTGATGAGGTAATTACTGTCAGTGATGAGGAAGCTTTTCAATTTGGTCGTCGTCTGGCAAAAGAGGAAGGGTTGCTTTCGGGGATTTCTTCCGGTGCCAATCTTTGCGCTGCGATTCAACTGGCCCAACGACCGGAAAATGAGGGTAAATTAATTGTGGTGATTCAGCCTAGTTTCGGGGAACGTTATCTGAGTACGCTGATGTTCCAAAATATCGAGGAGCGCGAGTTAACTTTGGTGTAAAAAAATATCCTCCTCAGCCTCTAGCAGTCAGCTTTAGTTGAGGGCTGATTGCTAATAGCAGAGAGCTTTTTAATCATATTTCAAGAGGGATTTTTTCACCTGTAGGGGTATTTGTAAAGGTTGCGGTTTGATTGCTTCTTTGCTGGAAAAATTATCAAGTAAAGCCGATCGCACTTGCGTGTCGGTTTCTCGCGAGAGAAGATAGCGGAAGTATTCTTGGCATTGTTCTCGACGACTGGGGGAAAGTTCCATCTCACTTAAACGTCGGACGGCCATTAAGCGCATTAAGGGATCATTGACTGTTAATTTTTCTAACCAGCGATCGAAGTTTTTTGACTCATTTTGACCGCGATGGTCGAGAAAATGCCATCCTAGCAGGATTAAAGTCAAAACCGTGCCAAATCCTTGCAAAATTGAGGCCAGAGCCAACCAGCGATTTTCGGCATAGGTCCAAATTGCCACAGCGAGATAGGTGGCTAAACTGCCTAAACCGCCACAGACTACCGCTAAAGTTAACTTACCGCTATCGGCGCTGAAAAAAGCACGCCACCACAGCCACAGCGATGGCCAGTTTTGCCCCTGGAGATGGTAAACTCCGATCATCGCCCCCACCCCGGTTAAAGTGGCCAAAACTAGCTGCCAATTCCACGCCCAGAGGATCAAAAAACTAGCACAAGCTGCCGCCCATGTCAAGAATTGACGGGTTTTTTTTGACGCAAGAGTTCTCATGACTCGACGCTGCAGAGCGGGAGAAAAATAGGGAGGAAGGCGGAATACTGAAGACACGGGAAGTTTTTCACTGAGGGTTTGATGATCACTATAGCCTGTTCTTAGGCAGACAGATCATTTTTCTTGATAAAAATCCTCGTGGCAAAAGAGGGAAGTGTTAGGGTGAGCTAAAATTGCGATCGAGAATCGGCTAAAGTTCAGGTTGGCGGGCTTAGGTGTTAAGATGGTTTGCAATCAAACTCAACTTTTTTTATTAATAAATAGCTCAACAATATTCTGTAAACTTATATACATAAATCTAAAGAAATATGTTAATTTGCCGTCTTTGGGGCAGTAAATTCTGATAGACGATCTAGAGTAGTAAGTATAAGTACCGCACCTAATTTTACCTAGTCACGCCAGCTGTCTAACTCATCTATTTCACTTCCGAACAGAGTTAGAACTTCCTTTGTCTCGGTTGAGTCTTGCGGAAATTTTACCTTAAGGAAAATCTCGATAATTTTGAGTCATGATTCACTAGAATCCTCAAATATTTCATAAACTGGCGAGTTTTAAGAAACCTGGGAGGTTCATCGCTATGAAAAGCCGTCTTATTGTTTGTTGTGATGGAACTTGGCAAGATTTAGGACAAGGTTATCCTACCAATGTTGTCAAAATGGCACAAGCTATCACGCCACTTGATGATAGTAAGGGCAACCCCATCCGTCAAATCATCTACTATGACGAAGGGATTGGGACAAAACAATCTAATACCGAGGTGACTGATACTTTAATTAAAATTGCTGGAGGTGCTTTAGGCATTGGCATGGATCATAAGATTGAGGATGCCTATCGTTTTCTGTGCTTAAACTATCAACCTGAAGATGAAATTTATCTCTTTGGGTTTAGTCGGGGAGCTTACACTGTACGCTGTTTAGCTGGGTTAATTTATAATTGTGGTTTGTTGTATCGAGAATTTATCCGACAAATCCCCAAAGCCTACGAAATTTACCGAGACAAACAAGACCCAAATAACGCACCTAACGGTAAAAATGCCATTGATTTCCGTAATCAGTATGGACGACGAGTTCCTATTAAAGCCTTATGCTGTTGGGATACAGTTGCTTCTTTAGGTATCCCTGATATCGTTCATTCTCTGCACTTGGATCAAAAGTTCAACGAACGTTATCGCTTTTATGATTCGACCATCAATCCTACAATTGAAAAGGCGTTTCATGCAGTTGCCATTGATGAAATTCGTAAGGTCTTTGATGTAACGCTAATGCGTCCCCATTCTACCCACATCAGACAACAAAAAGAACAAGTGGTTCAAGTTTGGTTTCCGGGGGGTCATGGTTGTGTTGGTGGAGGTTCTCAGGAAGAATCTGGCCTATCCGATGGAGCTTTATTGTGGATGATGGAACAAGTCGAAGCCTTGGGTTTGGTCTTAGATCAAAGTTATATTCAACATGAAGTTCATCCCAATTCTAGTGCGCGTTTTGATAATACGTCAAAATGTCCATTTAATGTAGCGGGAACAGCACCTCGCCAATTTGAAGGGGATGTTAGCAATTTGCATGAAAGTGTTAAAAATCGCTGGACAGACCTGAATCTTAATCCTCCTTATAAACCCGCTATTCCCGAAATTCAAATGATCCTTGAGAAAGAGCTTGGTGCTTTGAGAAAGAAAGAAATAGTCTCTGTTTAGCACTTCTCTACCTCAAAAATGTTGCTTTCACTTTACTTACATAAACACTCATAATCTGACCTAATTAGGAGGATTTACCATGAAAGTATCACAGAACTGTATTGATCTGATCAAAAAGTGGGAAGGTTGCAAGCTTACCGCTTATAAATGTCCTGCTGGCGTTTGGACAATTGGGATTGGAACAACTTGTTATCCTGATGGACGACGTGTTCGGGAAGGGGATACTATTACCGATCAACAAGCAGAAGGTTTCCTTGTCCATGAATGTGAGGAAAAAGCAAAAGCTGTGGATAAATTGGTGAATGTTGATCTTCATCAAAATCAGTTTGATGCTTTAGTTTCCTTTGCTTATAACGTAGGCATCGGAGCTTTTAAAGAAAGTACCTTACTACGTCTGTTAAATCAGCCAAATTATAACGAAGCGGCTAATCAGTTTAAAGAATGGAATAAAGCAACCGTAAACGGACAAAGAGTGGTTCTTGAAGGGTTAGTTAATCGCCGTAAAGATGAAGAAGAACTATTTCGTAAAACAGATGGGTTTGGTGAACCTATTGATCTAGAACCCTCTCCCCAAAGTTCCGCTACTTGGCTTAAAGGATTCTTAGAAAATCAAAATACCGTTGTTGTGGCGTATAAGGCTGACCAAGTTGTCGAAATTATTACCCTAAAAAGTCCTCTTAAAGAAGATTTAATTGATGTATTGCGACAATATCCTAATGCTCAGAATTTCCATATCGCCGCACCAAATGAGCAAATTCCAGCAGGTAATCGAGTTGAATTTGAGGGGCGTACTCAAGCTATATCGAGGGTTGCCAATCCGCCTACTTTAGAGCGAGGATTACTGTTAAAAGGAATGACTGACAATGATGCAGGAATCTCTAGCAAAGATATTGCAGAAATGCAACAACGTTTGAAAGATTTAGGCTACTATAACGGAGAAATTGATGGGGATTTTGGCAGTGGTACTGATAATGCTGTCAGACGATTCCAAGCAGATGTTTTTGGTCAAAGTCAAGCGGATGGTAAAGTCGGAACGAAAACATGGGCTAAATTGTGGGGAGAAGATGGTGTAGTTTCTACAGGTCAAGGAGAAGCTCGAAAAACCTACCTGCGATTAACAAAAACTAACCGTAAAGATCGCTTTGGTTGTTATGTTTTGCTCCTAGAATATATCAAGAATGGTCAAGTCAAAGATAGTCTTGAGGTGTGTTCAGGACAACCTAATCGGCAATTTTTCCGCGCTGGTTCTCAGAGCGTTTCTGGCTCAATGGAACCGCTACCTGAAGGTCAATGGTATATCAATAATATTAATTGGGCAGATGGCAAAGATAAATATGGCCCTGTCGTTTTTAATAATGGCTTAGGACCTGTTAGCACACCGATTGGTTATAAAGGTCCTAATTCTACACGGCGCAGTGCGATCGAAATTCATATTGATTGGAATCGAGTAACATCTGCTGGAAATCCTAATTCTCCTGGTACGGCTGGTTGTATTGGAATATACAATATTGCAGATTACAAAAAATTTGTCAGTTGGTTACGGGAAAATGAGAATCCAGAACTGCGCGACTTGTATGTCAATTGGGGATTAGGAACTTGTCCTCAACCTCAATAATAGCTTACTCAAGGGTGATCATAATGATCTTTCATAGTGATCACCCCACTCTTTTCTGATTGGGTCATTAACTCATAAACCATGTACAAACTTTTACTGGCATCAGTCTTATTCTTGAGTGTAGTCATTAGCCCTCTTAAAGCCGAACAATGTGAACAGTTCGCTGTTACCGCTTCAGATGGTTATGTCAATGTGCGTTCTGTTCCTAGGGTTCAAAAAAATAATATTGTTGGTACATTACCAACTGGATTTTCTCTTTCTTTGACAATACAACGTCAAGGTTGGTGGCAAATTAATAGTCCTTTTCAGGGTTGGGTTGCGGGCAACCAAATCAGCAAAGTTTCTTGTGATACAGCCCATAATCTTTTATATAAAGTGGGATATCCTACCATGAATCATTTAAGTAAAAAGGCGATACAAGGTAATCGCATAGCCGCAGAAACCCTCATTAAAATGTCTGGCGCAATGGATGGGGCAAATGCAGAAATTTATGCCGAATCCATTACCAATTTTGCCAACCAAAACCCGAATTTTTTGCTCTCAATTTTAAAACAGCAATCTTCATTAAATCGTCAAATGTCATTACGATTAATTGATTTTGGACTCGGCATTAGTAACTCATCCGAGCGTCAAAAATTTGAAGCAATTATTATTCAATTGCCTTCTGACAACATGGTCAAACAGGATTGGCAGAATAGAAATAGATAATGATTTGCGTTTAATTGTATTTTCATGTTAAGTAGAGGTTGACACCATGAACAATAATCTTTCTTCTCAAGATAAAGAGATTTCTGAAATCAACAAAAATCGTTCAGAAACTACTTGGAATTGGGTTAATAGTCTTAACACAATAATACTTGTGATTATTGCAGTTTTTGGTGGGATTACAAATCATAAATTGGACATTCTGAAACAGGAACTTGAATTTGCAAAGTTCATGGAAAGTACGATTGACAATCTATCAAAAGATGAGAAACAAAGGGAAATTGCTTTGAGTGTTCTGTATTCATTATTTATTGTAGAAAAGCAAGACGAATTAAGCTCAAAAAAAGGATTTACAATACCATTTGTTTTAGAAAAAAAAGAAATTGAAATACCGCACAGAAAGTTTTGGATAGATATTTCTGACACAATTCTTCGGGTTAATTACAATAACTTATCATCCGCAAGTCCAGAATCTCTAGCCCCAAGTAAAGCCATTGATATTCTTTGTTTTCTCAAAGATGATCAATGCAAGGGTTGGCGAGATAAAACTTTTAAGTTGGCTGAACCGAATCCTGCTGAAATTCCTAAAAAAGGAGAAAAAATAGAATTGTCTCCAGAACAAGAAAATAAAAGGACATTTGTCAATGCTATCTTTAATGAATCAAAAGAAGGTCAAGGTAAAAAAGGGTTAGTTTTTATTCAATACAACAATCAAAGCAAGGAGAAAGATATTGATAAATTCAGAAAAACATTATCAAAAAAATGGAATGCTCCAGGGATAGAATTTATTGAGGAATATAAGTCTCCTTCTGGCAAATATGGAGATATTCGATATTTTCATACGGAAGAAAAAGCGTTAGCTAATGAGTTACAAGTAACTCTTAACCAAAAGTATTGTCCTGAAAAACCAGAGGGATGTTTTGTTAGCCATGATCTATCAGGAAATTATCCTAATCTCCCTAAAAAACAATTTGAAATTTGGATTGATGTCAACAAAATACCAGAGCCATTTCATTAAGCTAATTATTTAGTGTGATTTCAAATCTCACAGCCTTCATAAAAAAGGAGGAAAGGTAATGCAAAACACAAATCTCCCTGTAACCATAGACTCAAAACTAATCTGGAACGATACGGGAATTAATCTTGTCGCTGGACAAGAATATCATTTTCAAGCAACAGGTCAATGGACAGACTGGACAATTACCTCTAATGCTGATGGTTATGAAAGTCCTAATTTCTTGCTGAAACTATGTGAAGGACTACGACGAATGCCTAATTCACCTTGGTTTTCACTGATTGGTTCAATTGATAAAGATCAAGATAGTTTCTTCCTCATCGGCACAAATAAACAGTTTATAGCCCCAAAAACAGGACGGCTTTACTGCTTTGCTAACGATGTGATCATCGCCTATGGCAATAATCGAGATAGCATCCAACTCACTGTAACTTCCTTAACTTGACAAAGGGAAAATATCCTATTTGTTAACTGTCTGCTGTTGTTAAAGTAACCTGTCCAGAATCAGGCAAAAAAGGAGCAAAAATGATGACTACCCAAAAACTGAAAGCTCTAGTCAATACTGTTATCAAACAATCGCAGTGGCAATTGTGGCACCTGTATTGCCTGTCCTGTGGCTCAAGTGACTATGCTAAAATCGGTCAACTAGAAATGACGAGAAACGATTTTTTCAATAGTCGCCTGGGTATCCTGCAGCAGTTTCTCGCGACTATCTCTAGTATTAGTCAGACTAGGCACGAGATTACGAGCTTGTAAAGCCATGTGAAGTTGTAGTTGAGCCACATACTCACGGATATCTTCGCGGGTTTCCGATTGGTTAGGATGAAACATAGAGAAACTGGAAGGGTCTGTCTAGCTGATGGGGTCTTGTCGATAACTCCTATACAAGTTATCACAAGACCTTAGGTTCCCGTCAAGGATTTGCTCCAACTCTACACATTTCTCAACATAACTTATAACAGTCATCTCAAGGGCGAGGTATAAAGTTTTCGTTTTGGGGAGGCAGTCGCCAGTCGTCGATACCAAATTCTAGACAGTAATTCCCAATTCAAACGGTAGCACAGAATACAGAATCAGTCTTACTCTTGATGGCTGGTGATTCGGTAGTAGTGATGGAGGCTTAATCCTTTGCTTTGCTCTGCATTGTAGTCATGGATAAAATACCAAAGGACTCGCCAACGTGATTCTCCATTTTTTTAGAGGAAATGATCTGGTAGTAGTGCCGTAGCCCTCTTGCTTACCCGGTATCAAGTGTGTAAAATATTGATTAATAAAAATAATTGGAACCCGATCAGTCTTTAGACCTCTAGCTTGATCATCACTTTTCTGACAAATATCTTTTTCTGGCTCCTGTCCTGCTTACTCAAATAAGCTAAGACGCATTTAAACCGCTTATTATTACATTAGCCGAAGCTCCCCCAATCCCTTTACTGTTGCCTTTTGCCGTTCCACAGGCTCAACATTCGCTCGACTGAGTTCGCCGAACGTCCGAATTCTCACGGCCGAAGCCTGACTCGTCACCTAACGGAAGATTTTTGATTTTTGCAAGAGGTCTTATATACAGGCCTACTAAGCTGTTGACTATCTAAATTACTCGTTAAGATTGCAGGGAAGCGGCGAGCAGGGAGCAGGGAGAAGCAGTTCGAGCATTTGTACTAAAGTTTCCAATACGCAGTTTAAATTCAGTACAGCCGATTCCAGCAAATATGCTCCATTCATGTCTATTCAAAAATATTACAATAAACATGGATACATTAAGAAAAGTTAACGGGTGAATCCATTGATGGATAAGGGTTTTAGACTATTGTAGTATTTATGTATGGGTGAAGTCCAGTAATATAGCGTTTCTCATCAAGATGAAGTACGACGGGATTTGGCATCATCCCCAGACGACCAGCTAAGCCGCCACTTAACCTGACAGTATATATTAAGAAAAGCAACAAATACTTTATAGATAAACAAAAGTATGCAGCAAATTCTGGGATTAGAGACACAACCAAAAATTTGGCATTGGCGGGGATTCAAAATCACCTATCAAAGTGCGGGGGAGACAGGACCTGCGATCGTGCTTGTGCATGGATTTGGGGCATCTTGGGGACATTGGCGGAAAAATATCCCCGTTTTAGGCGAAAAATGTCGCTGTTTTGCCCTAGATTTAATTGGTTTTGGCGGTTCCGACAAACCCGAACCAAAAAACGAGATCGATTACACTTTCGAGACTTGGGGGGCGCAAATTGCCGATTTTTGTCGGGAAGTGGTGGGGGGTCCTGCTTTTTTGGCGGGTAATTCCATCGGTTGCGTCGCCATTATGCAGGCTGCCGTCGATTATCCCGATTTTGTCCTTGGGGTAGCGGCGATTAATTGTTCCCTCCGACTACTGCACGAAAGAAAACGGGGAAAATTACCCTGGTATCGTCGTTTAGGTGCGGATATTGCCCAAATAATTCTCAAAAATAAGGCAATTGGGGCTTTTTTCTTCCAACAGATCGCCAAACCCCAGACAGTGCGTAAAATTCTCCTCCAAGCTTATCGGCGCTCGGAAGCAGTAACGGAGGAATTAGTAGAAATAATCTTAAAACCCGCCCGAGATCCAGGAGCGATCGAGGTTTTCCTCGCTTTTACCGGTTATTCTGGCGGCCCACTCCCCGAAGACCTGCTGCCGATTCTCCCCTGTCGGGCGATTCTGCTTTGGGGTAGCGAAGATCCCTGGGAACCCTTGCCCTTGGGTCGGGAATTAGCAAGATTCCCGACCGTAAAACAGTTTATCCCCTTAGCTGGTTTAGGCCACTGTCCCCAGGATGAAGCCCCAGAAATAGTTAATCCGATTTTATTAGACTTCCTGCAAGCTCCTATCTAAGTCCCTCTAGTAACCAGGAGACCGAGCATCAATCGGTTGTTGGATGGTGAAGCCTCGGTTAGTAGTTTGAGGGGGAACTTGATTGGGGATGCCATTATTGTTGGGCGGCATTCCCTGATTGGGATAACCAGTGACGTTAGGTTGACTGCTGTAGACGGGGGCCTGATATACAGGAGGTTGATAATAGTTGGATTGGTTGCTAGAGCCAGGGATGGGGTTAGGGTTGGTATTATTCTGGGAGGGTAGGGGCTGAACATTTTGTTGATAAGGGGAATAATTCCCCTGGGGGGTGACTTGATTCGGGTTGCCCCCAGGGTTGAGATTAGGATAATTATTCAAGTTAGCAGTCCGCGAGCGATTTTCGATTTCCCTTTGTAAAGGATAATTGCTAGTGTTGCCAGTAATCGGTTGCACTTGAATCGGTTGCAGACCTTTACTAGCATTCGGTACTGGATTTGGCTTGACTGGCGGCATTAACGGGGCGAATAAGGGGGGTTTCTGGTTTTCATTGGGATTAGTATTTAAGGGATCAAAAGGCTGCGTCGAGGCCGCTCTCCTCGGGCGAGCGGTATTATTATTGGCAGGAATGGCCGGCAGTGGTACGGCAGTGGGGAGAGGAGCATCGGTAATCTGGTTGCTCCGGATTTCGCGTTCCTCCAAGGACATTCCAGGGGTATCGAATACCGAACCCAACCATGCAGGATTCTGTTGATATATCGAGAAAGCAATTAGAGCTAAGGAAAATATTCCTAGGGGCAGCCAAAATAAAGGTTGGGCAAAGGGTTTTAATCCTGCCAAGAAATAGCGCATGGAAGAAGAATCTTTATAGTCACTCATACCGCTTCACCCTCTATAGGTTTTCCTCCATGCTATCAAATCATTAAGCAGTGATCAGTGATCAGTGATCAGTTATCAGTTCACTGAGAAAACTCCCCACACCCTACACCCCACACCCCATCACCCCACACCCCACACCCCACACCAGACACTGTTCACCGAATAGGTACTAATGCTATTTGGGAACGATTGTCAAACAATTGTAAAACTTCGTTATATTTAAGGAACATTTGAGAGACTAAGGAGCAGCGGAGTTGTGGCTTTATACGCGGATTTGCATCGGCATTTAGGGGGATCGGTAGTACCGAGAATTCTCTGGCGCTACTTTCACAGACATGAGCGGGATTTAGCGGATAAATTTCCAGAATATCCCGCTTTTGAGGAATTTTACACCCGTGAACGCAATAGTTTAGATGAGTATTTGGAATTACACACCCTCGTCGAAAGTGTTCAAACCGCGCAAACTTTGCCCTATTTTATCTATCGTCTGATTCGCGGTGCTTACATCTTCGAGAATCTGGCCTATTTAGAATTGCGCTATACTCCCTACTATCGCACCGACGAATATTTGAACCAGACAGAGCGAATCGAGCAAATGCGATCAATTGTCGAGATCGTTGGTCAAGCCTCGAAAATGAGCGAATATCCGATTATTACCAGTCAAATTCTCTGTATGCACTCGCGACTTCCCTACGAAGTCAACAAAGCGATCGTCGATCTTGCCCTAGAGATGAGAGAATACGTCTGTGCGATCGATATTGCTGGGGGTGATTCCTACTACCAAACTCGACTAGAGGAATTTGCTGGTTTATACAGTTATGCCAGGGAAAACGGTTTAAATACCACCGGCCATCTTTACGAAACAAAGGACGGTTGTTATCCCCAATTACTGCCCTATCTGCAAAGAATTGGTCACGGTATTCAAATTCCCCTACAATATCCGGAACTGCTGCCAGAAGTTGCCCGTCGTCATCAATGTTTAGAAGTCTGTCCCACCACCTATTTAAAAACCGGCACCCTTGAAAGTTTATCGCAATTAAAGATAGTCTTCGATCGCTGTTTTGAAGCGGGGGTTGATATTGCTATCTGTACCGATAATGCCGGTTTACACAATGTCCGGCTGCCCTTCGAGTACGAAAATTTACTCACCCTAGACGTGATCGATTTTCGACAATTACAAGCTTGTCAAGATGCGGCTTTTCGTCATGCTTTTGCTTGGCCCTATAGTCAAAAACCCGCCTCACTTTTAACCGGTTTGTTATCAGTGGATAATCCCAAATTACCGGTTTATCAGTAACACAATTAACTATAGTTTGGGTTAAGCAACTTCTTTACCGCTCCCGAACTATAGCGTTTTTCCACTCTCCTGCATCGGGTTTCGGGAATTCTACTGAATCTTGATTAAACTTAACCCAAAGAGAGTATAAGTACAGAGAGAACCAAGACCGAACATCAGGGAACGAGCGATCGGGATATTAGTGATATAAAAAAGGGAAAATAAAAGCCGGAGGATCACAAAAGCGATCGCACAGTTAGCGGCCAGGGAGGAGGAGACTCCTGTAACGTAGGCCATGAGAGCGGCGGCACTATAGATCATAAAGGTTTCAAAACCATTTTGATGGGCCCAAGTTGCTCGTTTAGCGTAGTCTGGGAGTTGGTCGAACATGGCCCGGGGAGCGGAGGTATCGTAACCCACCTTAGCTCTAGCGTAGGCGACCAGCAGAAAAGGTAGATAGACAGAGATAGCGGCGGCCACTATCGAATAGAGAAGAATGGCACTGACGGAGAGATTCATCGCTGAATTTAGTCAAAATAAAATAGGGTAACTAGCTTGCGTTGATCTTCCGCTTCCGCGCAGGTTTGCAAAAGGGTCTGACTGTCGTGGAAAGCAAAACAGATTAACTGTTGACAACGATTGATAATCTCCCGATTACAGAGGCTGCTGGCTTCCCCTAGGGATAGATGGTCATTTTCGGGACATTCCACCAGATGGATAACCTGCTGGAGTTGCTCTTGGGATTCCAGGGGCTGGCGATCGAGACTTTGGGGTAAGATCACGGTTAACAGATTAGGATCTGCCCGCATTGCCCCCTTAATGACGGCGGAATTGGTTCCCGTCGCCCCGGAGGTCATAATCCGATTGCCCGCCAGCACGAGGGCATAGGCCATCATTTCGATCAATTGCTGGTGGGTGATGGGAACGTGACGGGAACCCAATAAAGCGACGCGCTTAGAACCGGTCTGCTGAATGGCGGCCAGTTCTTGAGCTAGAGTGTCTAGGGTGTTAGTGGTATCTACAGATTGACTCAAAGACTTTTACTGCAAATTCGGACTGATTAACCGTCCGTTATTGTAGCATCGAATTCTCATGATTGGAAATTTGGCCCAAAAAACCCCAGATGCTCATCGAGGTGTCCTTTCTGTGGCAGTCTCCTTGAGCCGTCAGAAATTGTTATTGGTGGGGAAGTGCCTCTAGATTCTGCGGTAAGATAGGTGCATAGACGATATTTACCCCAGAGCCATGACCACTTCTCCTGTTCCCCAAGGGGACGATTTTAGCGATCGCCCAATCCGTCCCGTACAGTATCGGGATTTGGAAGACATTGAAGCTTTAACCCTGGATGACTTCGATGAGGATATTGATCGTCGCGCCCAAAATTTCCGCACGCAGGTGCAACGGGTGCGGCCTTGGTTTGGGTTGTTTAAAATTCTCAGTTTTTTTCCCAATCCTCTGCAACACCGTTTTCATGTCTATGTGGCCGAGTCCATGGCGGATCGGGGAGAAGAAAGGAAAATTCGCGGGGCAATCCAAGTCACCCCTTTTAATAGTAGTCGCAGCACTTGGCGGGTGGAACAGGTGCGGGTGCATCCGGGGGAGTCTTTAGGCGAACCCAAGGGCATCGGGGCGCAATTACTGCGTTATTGTCTAGAAACGGTTTGGGAAGCCCGCACCTGGGTGTTAGAGGTTAATATCAATCAAAAGGACAGTTTGGCGCTTTTCCGGCAACACGGTTTTCAGCCTTTAGCAGAATTAACCTATTGGTCTTTACCGCCGCAATTATTACAGGAATTGAGCAAACAAGAGGCAGATTTACCGAATTTACTGCCTGTGAGCAATGCTGACGCTCAATTGCTCTATCAGTTAGATTGTGTGTCTATGCCGCCGCTACTGCGTCAGGTATTTGATCGCCATATCCAGGATTTTAAAATCAGTTTAGTTGATAGTTTGTTCGGTCGCTGTCAGAGTTGGTGCGGCGGTCCGCAAATTAGTCGCGGTTACGTTTTTGAACCGCAACGAAAAGCGGCGATCGGTTATTTTGAATTAATTCTATCTAATCGGGATGAGCGACCCCATCAAGCGAAATTAATTGTCCATCCCGCCTACACTTGGCTCTATCCTAAGTTATTAATCCAGATGGCCCAGATCACTCGCAAGTATCCCCCTCGCTCGCTAGAGTTGATATCTGCCGATTATCAGCACGAAAGACGGGAATATCTGGAACAATTGGGAGCGATCCGCAGTTCCCACACCCTGATGATGTCGCGCTCGGTATGGCACAAAATTCGCGAAACTAAGCCGGAAAATTCCGCCTTAGCAGAAATGCTCCAGGGTTTACAATCGGTGCCACGAACTCCCATCCCTAGTCGGATGTCTTGGTTAAAATGGCCCAATAATCCCCCCCTAGACTCCCTCGACAGTCCGGGAGAACTTCCCCCCGCTAAACCCCCCTCAGAACCCCCGGATCAGGGGCATCCAGTGTAATGGAAAGGGTCGCCGCCCTGGGCTTAGATATCGGCAAAAAACGGGTAGGAGTGGCA
Organism: Microcystis sp. M144S2; assembly: GCF_020246065.1. Lineage (NCBI taxonomy): Bacteria > Bacillati > Cyanobacteriota > Cyanophyceae > Chroococcales > Microcystaceae > Microcystis > Microcystis sp. M144S2. The sequence continues at coordinate 29,166 of NZ_JADBTR010000126.1, read as the reverse complement.
GGATGTGACGGTACAGGTTTAATCGCCACTGGTTTGACTACGATTATCCGTTCTTCCTTTGTTGCCGATGTAGCACAGTTTGAGGCAATTGTCAAGGAAAGAAATATTAAGATTTTGGTGGCGGGACTGCCCTATACCATGGCCGGAGAGTTAGGATTTCAGGCCAAACAGGTACAAAAATACGCCCAAAAACTAGAGATCGCCTTGGATTTACCCCTCGAATACATTGATGAGCGTTGCACGTCTCTAGAGGCGGAAGAATTCTTAAAAGCCAAAAAACAGTTTTCCTCTTGGGATAAGGGAGCGATCGATCGGGAAGCGGCGGCGATTATTTTGCAACAGTGGCTCGATCGCCGACGGCGAGTTAATAGTGTTGTTTTGGGGGATAGGGAAATCGTCGAACCAAAAAACGGCAAGGGAACTGGTAGCCAAAGCCTCGAATAACTTCCGATCCAAGGTCAACAAGGGTGCGTCTAGCCGCTTGGCAAGGGCGACATAAGAGCCATCGTAGGCGGTCAGATTATAGGCGATGCCGAGATTCACAGCTTCTCTCATGAGAGGGACAGTAGAAAAAACCCACAGGGGATAACCTTCTAGAAAGGTCAAGGCCTCTTGAACTTGGCTTGCAGTCAATTGTCCTGCCCGCAAATATTTCCAGAGAATGTTTGCCATTTCAATGTAAAACAGATCAGGAACCAAAAATTCCGTTTCTGGTTCGACGAGAAGGGCAAATAATTCGATCGTTTTTTCAGAAAGGGGATCGCGAATAAACTGTTTAATGGCAACGCTGGCATCGACAACGCATCTAAAAGCATTTGTCATCGCCCGTCTCGCTCTTGGCGAATCAATACCGTACTGTCTAGCCATTTCACATCATCGGGTAATTCCCGATAGCGTTGTTTGACTGCCTCGATCAAAGCGGGAATCGACTGGCAGCGGCGATCGGGAGTTTGAGAGTTTTCTGGCGATGCGGACAAGTTCGGACTAGCTTCTGATTCTGGCGACGACAAGAGACGTGTGGCTAGAAATTCGGTAAAATCTAAGACCTCTCTCTGTTTGTCTGGCGGCAAATCACGCCATCTCGATAGCAATAACTGTTCGCTGTTCATGAAAAGAATCCACTAAGAAACTCGGTCATCTGACCGTAGCAACGGAAGACTTTACTCAATTCTAGCAAGCAAAAAATCAACTCATTGATTGAACGAACAAAACTGATAAGCGATAACTGATAACTGAATTTAGATAGACACTTCGCTTAATTCACGAGTGAGATGATCAAAGGGTTCAGCGATCAAAGAGGTGTCGGCAATACCCGCATCACCAGCCATGGCTTGAATCATTTCGCTCATGATTTGGATACCGCGCACCGTCGGACCGATGGGAACACCGAGGGAATTATAGGTTTCCCGCAGTCCTTGCAGTACCCGCTCATCTAGAACATTAGTATCGGCAGCTACTAGGGCATAACTGGCATAGCGGAGATAGTAATCCATATCCCGCAGACAGGCAGAATAACGACGGGTGGTGTAGGCATTACCCCCGGCGCGGATCAATTCGGGAACTTCTTCAAATAGACGAATCGCCGCCCCACGCACGAGCGCCGCCGAATTAGCGTTAATGAGGGCGGCGGCAGCTAGACGGGCAGTTCCCGAGGCAAAATATTGTTTAAGATTATCGATCGCATCTCGATCGAGATAACGTCCGGTGACATCGTATTTTCTAATCAGGCTAGTTACCGCGTCTCGCATTATTAAGTTTCTCCCAACAGCAATAAAGACATTTTTGAGTTTCGCTTTATTTATAATCTCACAGGGTTGAACTTCGGGGGACATCCCTAGTCTAACTCTCTTGCTTGTCTAACAATTTGTTGTTTTTTTGAGACATTTCTTTACATTTAAGGCATTGGCTGGACCGCCTCTGGGTGGCGGAATTATCCCTGATTAGTCGAGGTGGTGGACGAGGCAATCAAAATGACGAGATTATCCCGATGAATGATGGTTTCTGCGGCCATATAACCTAATAAACTGGCAATACGCTCGGAATGTTGACCTTTAACTCGATCGATCTCCTCACTACTATAATTAACAATTCCCCGGGCCACTTCCCGGCCTTCTTGATCGCACAATTGCACCGATTCCGAGGCGCTAAATTCCCCCTCCACTTTGGTGATCCCGGCCGCGAGGAGAGATTTTCCCCCCTGACAAATGGCTTGAACCGCCCCAGTATCGAGATAGATTTTACCCATGGGCATTAGTCCGTAGGCGATCCAGCGTTTGCGGGCGTTATCACTGCGTTTTTGTGCCTCAAAACGGGTTCCGATCGCCTCTCCTGCCATAATTTTTAAGATATTGCCGGGCTGCCGTCCCCTAGTAATCGCCATTTCTACCCCGGCACTGGTGGCAATCCGGGCCGCTGCCAATTTAGTCGCCATACCCCCGGTCCCCCACTGACTGCCACTACTACCGGCATCGATCGATAGTTGCGCTAATTCCGCGGGACTAACTCGGGCAATGGCCGCCGCTTCGGGAAATAGCCGCGGATCGGCACTGTAGAGGCGATCCACATCGGTGAGGATAAATAACCAGTCAGCCTCGATTAAACTGGCGACAAGGGCTGATAAAGTGTCATTATCGCCGAATTTTAACTCATCGATCGCCACCGTATCATTTTCGTTGACAATGGCAATTACCCCTAATTCAAACAAAGCCTGAAAGGTATTATAGGCGTTGACATAACAGGTGCGTTCCATCAATTCGGGACGGGTCAGCAAAATTTGGGCGATCGGTTGACCAAGACTGGTAAAGAGGTCATCATAGATCCGCATCAGACGACCTTGACCGACGGCGGCGATCGCTTGTTTGAGGGCGATTTTTTTCGGTCTTTCCTGTATTCCCAGACGACGGCAGCCCACCCCCACGGCCCCGGAAGATACTAATACCACCCGATGACCGGCGGCACGCAACCGGGTGAGGACTTCCACTAAAGCGGCGATCGTGGATAGGGATAATTGGCCGGTTTCATTATCGGTCAAACTAGAAGTACCGATTTTGATCACTATGGTTTGGTTCATCGTCAAAAGGTGTGGGGTGTGGGGTGTGGGGAGAAACAATTCATAACTTGAGAGTTAATCACACTATTAAAAACGGATTTGGTATTAGATTTATTCAGCCAGCCCTAGATAGCCAAAGCTTTGATGGCAACTTTAATTAAAGTATAAAAACGGGGTTCAGTCACGTTGACTTCTCTCGCTTGTTGCCGATTTTTGCCTAATAAACCAATGCGCTGGCCTTTCTGCACGACTAAAATATCGCCCTGTTCATTTTTGATGCGAATCTCGTTTACATCACCCCAAAAACTACATTGATAGATTTTATCGGCGTGCATAAAAATTGCTTTTTTAACATTATCATTTTCTTGGGGTAATCGCACTCCCACTAATTCAATTTCTATGGTTGTATTACCATTCCAAGTATTTTCTTTGAGTTTATAGGCAATATCTAAACGCGTTGGTAAAGGACAATATTCGCCCCAACGCCATGCTAGGGCTTTAATTCTGGTATCATCCCTTTGAGCCAGCAATAATTTTAAATGATTTTTTCCGATAGTTTTCTGTTCCACTACTCGCACGTTAGGAGTCCAAAAAACGGGTAATTCATTCCCAATTCCCCAGGGTTGCAAACTATCAATTTGTTGAAAAAGTTGCAGGTTTATTTGTTTAAAGTCTAGGATAGTGTCAACTTTGATTAAAGGTTTTAATTGTTCTATTTGTAAAATTTTGTGAGAAAATTGACTTAATCTTTGTTTAAATGCTAGTAAATTAGCTGTGGGTAAACTAAAACCCCCCGCCATTTTATGACCGCCAAATTTTCCTAGTAAATCTTGGCAAAATTGCAGGGCTTCAAAAACGTGAAATTCTTCAATTCCTCTGGCAGATCCGCGAATTTTCCCTAGCTCTTCTTCCTCGTAAGTACCGATAAAAACTGGCACTCCGTAGCGTTCCACTAAACGGGAGGCCACAATACCAATTACCCCATGATGCCAATCTTTTTCGACTAAGACTAAAACCCGATCTTTTTGCCAAAGAATCGGCGTTTCCTCTACTAATTTAATCGCTTCTTCTTCAATTTTTTCGCATAATTCTTGACGGGTACGATTAATTTGTTCGCACTGCATCGCTCTTTCTAAGGCAATTCCTGCGTCATCGGTGGTTAATAATTCAATAACTATCTGGGGATCGCCAATTCTGCCAATGGCATTAATTCTCGGTCCCAATTTAAAGCCAATATCATCCGGTTGTAATTGCTTTTGTTCCTCGCTAATTCCCGCTATTTGCATCAGGGATTGAATCCCGACTAATTGGGATTTGGGTAATTTTCTTAAACCCCGTTTTAACCAGCGACGATTTACCCCAATTAATGGAGCTAAATCTGCTATAGTGCCTAGGGTAAATAATGCTAATAATGACTCGGTTAATCCCTGTAATTTACCCATTTTTTGGGCAGTTGTCACCGCTAAAATATAGGCGACTCCCACCCCCGCTAATCCCTGATAGGGAGAGTTCGGGGTTAATAATTTTGGGTTGAGAATAGCGGAGGCATTTGGTAAAATTGGCGGCAGATCGTGATGATCGGTGATAATAACTTTTAATCCTAATTCTATCGCTAGGGCGATCGGTTCGTGAGCGGAAATACCATTATCAACGGTGAGAATCAATCCGACTCCCGACTCGGCAAATTCTTCGACAATGCGCTGATTAATTCCGTATCCCTCTTTCATGCGACTGGGTATGGCATGATTTACCCTAGCACCGAGATGTCTCAAGGCTCTTAACAGTAAAGATGTACTGGTCATGCCATCGGCATCGTAGTCCCCACAGATGGCAATTTTATCGCCCCTAGCGATCGCTTTTACTAATAAATTGACACTTTTTTCTAAGTCGGGAAATTCTCCCAGGGGAGAGGGTAAGGTATCCACTTCAGGATCTATATAAGTTTTAGCTAATTCGGGGGTATCAATACCGCGATTAATTAAGATAGTTGCTAATAAGGATGATAATCCCGTTTCCCGCACTAACCCCTCGATTTTTTCGGAATTAGTTGCGGCAATATACCAGCGTTGGATGGGATATTTGTAGGGCATTTTTTGTTAAGTAAAAAGGTAAGGTGCGTTACGCTGTGCTAACGCACCAAAAACAGGGTTAAAAGCGGATTTGGATGGCCCCAGCAGGAGGTTGAAAGGGGAGATTATTATTATTAATTCTCAGGGGAGAAGTAGGTATTACCTGCACATTTGGGGTGGTGGGTTGACTTTCGTTTGTACTCAGTAAAGTCAATTGATTAATACTAGGATTAATCGCAAATTGTTGGGTGATAACTCCCGACGGACAACAGGAAGGATCCCGGGGTAGAAATCTTCTCATATTGACGGTGATCATACCATCTTTAGTGCTAAGATTATCGACAATTACTCGATCGGCTAACAGGACAGTATCGGTGTTAGTGGCAGTACCGTTATTATCAATCACTAGGGCTAAATAATGTAATTGCTGTTGATTTCTAGTAATCACTCTTAATACGACAATACCATCAGTCCTTTGATCATTATTATAGTCCCCCATCAAAGCTTCTCGACTGACTTGCACTCCTAAAATCTGTCCCTCATTGGATTGAAAAATACCATCGCTGACAACTACGGAACCCCGATTGGGAATGTTATAGACGGTGTTTCTTAAATTATCGATGCTCAGGGGTGCAGATTGGGCAAGTAAGGGCAGAGAATTGTTTAATAATAAACTGATACCCAGGAGGATAGATTGAGGCAAAACTGCTAATTTAATCATGGTTGTAATGGATTGGGTATATTTTCTTGAGTATCGAATAACTGCACGTTATTAATGGTACAAACCATCCCCTGTTGTGCTGCTAATTTATCTCGCCATTGGCTTAATTGTTGTTGACCATTACTACCATTTAACCAGTAAACTGTCAAGAGGCCGAGGGTTTGTTCTGGTTCACAGGAAAAGCCGAGAGTTTTATCGGGTATGTCGGTATTTCCCTCACGACATTGCCAACCTTGTTTTTCAATTAATTCTTTCCAACTTTTCTCTTCTTTGGCAGCCACGGCAATGCGTTGATCTCCTTGGTTACAAACCCAATTTTTCTGCTGGGTGGGATCATTGGGTAGATCACCAAGATTGGGGGAATTTTGCTTAATTGGGAGAAGCGAGGGGACTTGAGCATGAACGGAAAAAATCGGTAGTATTAAGAAAGTACCGATGAGCATTTTTAACAGTTTCATCCTTTAAAATTGCCATATTTAGGGATTTATGCCTTTAGAATATCACGTTTTTGAGGTATGGATAAAATACTCTCTTAAGATATGTTTAAATCTTTAATTATGGTTTCGATCGCATCAAAGGAAAATTCTCTGGCTAACTGTTGTAAACCTTGGGCAAGGGTAGCATAATCGGGGGGAATTTCTGCGGTTAGGGCGATAATTTTTTCATCATCACATTCTCGCGCCGCTTGTTGCAATTGTCTAATCCAGTCGGGACTGATTAATTTTAATAGGGATTGCAGGGAATCGAGGAAAACTGGCGAATAATTGGGCTGATTTGGCTCATTATCGGCATAAATATATTTTAATCCTAAATATTCGCCCATTTTTTGCCAGATAACTTCCTCTCGGAAAGGTTTACGCACGAAATCATCACAACCGGCGGCAATAACCAGAGCGCGATCCTCTTCAAAAGCGCTGGCAGTTAGGGCAATTATCACCGTTTTTCCGCGATTATCAGCCTCTAACTGCCGAATTTCTCTAGTTGCTTCGTAACCGTCCTTCACTGGCATTCTCATGTCCATCCAGATAAGATGAGGTTGCCATGCTTGCCAAATTGCGATCGCTTCTTGACCATTAGCGGCCTCTTGCACGGACAATCCTAGGCTAGTCAGGAGTTTCAGCAACAGTAAACGGCTTTCCGGTCGATCATCGACGACTAATATGCGATATTTAGGCTGATTTTCCGCTAAAGCGATGACTTTTGCCCTATTGGGTTCGGTTTTAATCTCATTTTCCCCCACTAAACCCACCTGAATATCAAAACTAAAAATACTTCCTTGACCCAGAATACTACTAACTCCGATCGCACCCCCCATCAACTCAACAAATTTTTTACTGATGGGTAAACCCAATCCCGTCCCCTGTTGGGATTTTCGTCCCGTTTCCGTTTGGTTAAAGGGTTGAAATAGCTTATAAATCTCCTCTGGGGCGATTCCTGCGCCTGTATCTTCAATTTCCCAGAGCAATCGCTGATAATCTCCTCTTTTCTCCCCTACTTTTCCCCGGAGAGTTACCCCTCCCGACTCGGTAAACTTCAATCCGTTACCCAAGAGATTGATTAACACCTGTCGCAATTTACTTTCATCAGTACATATATATTGAGGAAGAGCGGAGCTGCGCTCAAAAATTAAGCTCAAAGCTTTTGCCTGCGCTTGTGGACGTAGCATTTCGGCAATATTATCTAAAAGAGCGTATAAATCGAAATTACTGGGATTAAAAACCGTTCTTCCCGCTTCTATCTTCGACATTTCTAGAATATCGTTGATTAACTCTAGTAAATGTTCCCCGCTACGATTGACAATTTCCAAATATTGGCGATATTCACTGCTGATGCTGCTATCCCGGGATATTAAGCGAGTAAAACCCAAGATAGCATTAAGAGGAGTGCGTAATTCGTGGCTCATGTTAGCTAGAAACTCACTTTTAGCTTTATTTGCTTTAACTGCCGCTTCTTTAGCCTCTTTTAACTCTTTTTCCGCTTCATATCTACTTTGTGCGATCGCAATTAATTCTCCCAGCAACCGCACAAAGGTGACATCTTCCCCTGTCCATTGCTTTTCTGCACTTGCATCCAATCCCAGATAACCCACCGTTACCCCATAACTATCCCACATGGGAACGATTAAGAGACAGGGAGTAGGACTATGAGCGAGAATAGTTCTTTCAGGGATAGCAGTAGCGGGTAAATCGTCTAAAGAGTTCAGTTTAACTGGAATACCGTTTAATAATTGTTCAGAAAACCAGGGAAAGGTTTCCGTCGAGAGATTTTGTGATTCTTCCCGAATCGGGATAACCTGCGGATAGTCGGGGTGACAGTATTCATAAACCATACTCCACTGCTGACGACAGGTGGAATATTGAATAATGTAACAGCGCGCACTCTGGGTAAATTGACAGAGCAGTTCTAGGGTATGATCGATCGCCAAGTGGATATCTTGAGAAATTAGTAATCTTGTCACCCTCGAGAGCAAATTATCGCGATAGGCCTGCATTTCTAGGGCTTTTTCCCGTTTTTTAGACTCTAGTTCCTCAAAATCACTCATAATCAGTTATCAGTTATCAGTTATCAGTTAAAAGGGTTTGGGTGTTGGGGTTGTAGGTTTGTAGGGTTTTAGGGTATTAGTTGAATTTCCCCATCACCCCACTTCCCCATCACCCCGTCTCCCGTCTCCCGTCTCCCTAATCAAAAAACAGTAAACTTTTCCCCTATTATGTTCTATAGGAATTTTACCAAATCGATATGCTCAAATTATTAGCTTCTCTCCTTCTCTCCTGCTGTATAGCCTTGGGTGTTTCCCTGTCACCAGCTGCTGCCATGGGAGTCTATGACCTCCCCATTTTAAGCCCCGGAGCGCCCGCTTATGTGGTCGATCCTGTTTCGGCCATTAGTGCCGCTAACGAGGGAAAATTAAATAAAGACCTGAAAAATCTCGCCGAAAAAACCGGCCAAGAAGTGAGAATGGTGGTAGTCCGGCGCTTGGATTACGGTCAAAAAATTGACAATTTAGCCGATGATATCCTGAGAGAATGGTATCCTAATCCCGAAGATCGTGGCAATCAAACTATCGTCGTTCTTGATACTTTAACCAATAAAACTGCTATGCGGGTTGGGGAGGAAGCAAAACCCCTATTAACCGATGCTATTGCCGATAGTATCCTCTCGGAAACTATGGCAGTTCCCCTCAAAGATGGGGGAAAATATAATCAAGCTTTACTCGATGCTAGTCGTCGTCTAACGGCGGTACTTTCTGGAGAAGCGGATCCCGGACCGCCGGAAGTAGCGACAATTAATATCGAAAGTACCTTTACTACCGCAGAAGAAACTGACGATAAAAATGCCACGATTTGGGTGATAGTTTTACTGGTTTTAGCCACAGTAATCCCCATGGTCACCTATTTTTGGTACGCTGGTTTTGGTCGATAAATTAAATTAATGATCTGGGACTGATACAGCTAAAATATTCTCAGAGATAGCTCAATTCTCAGCCTGTATGAGCAAGATGAGGTAACTTCTTGAGTAGATTTTAGTTGTGTCAGTTTACCCCATTTGCTTAACCTTAATAACTAATGTCTAGACTGCTAAATAAATTACAATCCTATTATCGAGAGGAGGAAGGAACTTACTTAATTGAAATTAAACTTAATCAGTTACAGCAAGTCTTTAATTCTCTGGATCCTTCGCCATTCTTAGATAGAGATTTAGACGATAACGCCGAAAATTATATTATTAACTCTGTGGATGAATTTCCCCTAAATACTCCCCTTAAATTAGTCTTTTATCTCCCCAGTACAGAACAAAACACCGCCCGACATCTGTTACCCTCAGCGTTACATAATTATTTTGACTATCGCCAACAGGTAGAACAAAGAAAATTACGCATGATTTGGCGACAGGGACGCATATCTTTGCTAATTGGTCTCTCCTTTCTTTTTGTTTGTTTGAGTCTCAGCGAATTAATTAGTCGTTTTGGCACCGATACATTTATTCACTTCTTAGAAGAAGGATTATTAATTAGTGGTTGGGTGGCCCTCTGGCGACCTTTAGAAATTTTTCTTTACGAATGGTGGCCTGTCAGTTATCAACAAAAGATTTTTGCTAAACTAGCCTACATCCCCATTGAAATCCGTCTCTTAGAGGAACCATCCACCCCGGACTCTTTTCGATAGAGCTAATCCTCCCGATGGCTTGTCTTCAAAGTTACAAAGCTTTTAGTTGAGGGGGTTTATAATAAAAGTAACTCTGTACAAAGCTTATCGGTTTTCAGCTTGGCTATTACTTTCTCCTCAAACTTTTAAGTAAGTAGTCGGGCCTAACTTTTTTCAGTCTGGCGATTATTGGCGTTTCATCTCTACCAATCCTGACAAAATTTCATTTAGATAGGAGTCCTAATGTTAATCCGTGTTGGTTATGAATTTGGCTTTGATGCCCCCTTACCCGTGGTCATGTTGTTAAAACTTTATCTACACCCATCAATTTTAAATCAAGTTAGACAACCAGAAAACTTGCAGGTGGAACCGGCAACAAAAATAGAAGAATTTTTAGATAGCTTCGGTAATCGAACCAGTCGTATAATTTTACCCGACGGAGAGATCCGCATTCACAATGAAGCAGTTATCGAGAATGAATGGAAACCCGATATCGTTAATTGGAATGCCCAAGAAATTCCTTTAGCAGAGTTACCAACCCAAGTTTTTCCCTACCTAATGAGTAGCCGTTATTGTGAAGTAGATTTGCTTGCGGAAATTGCCTGGGAACTTTTCGGACAAACTCCCCCCGGTTGGGCAAGGGTACAAGCGGTTTGTGATTGGGTTCATAGTCACATTCGTTTTGGTTATGAATACGCGCGGGTGACGAAAACCGCCTATGATGTCTATCGGGAAAGAACGGGGGTTTGTCGCGATTTTAACCATCTAGCTTTGACTTTTTGCCGTTGCCTCAATATTCCCGCCCGTTATGCCTCCGGCTATCTCGGAGATATCGGCATTTCTCCCCAACCCCTACCGATGGATTTTAGTGCTTGGTTTGAAGTCTATTTAGACCATCAATGGTACACCTTTGATGCTCGTCATAACACCCCCAGAATCGGGCGGATTTTAATGACTCGCGGCTTAGATGCCGTCGATGCTTCCCTAACAACTTCTTTTGGTCAAGTAAATTTAACAAAATTTAAGGTATGGACGAGCGATGTTTCCCATCTCTATGCTTAATCAGAGTATTTATTAAACCTCTTGCATAATTAATTTTTGAGGGTTCAAAAACGGCAAAAATAAGGATTAAATTGCATGAAAGTGCCAGCCATTGGAGTGAACGGGGGGAATAAAACCCTACACCCCACACCCTACACCCTAAACCCCACACCCCACCAACAAGCTTTTTCAGCAAACCCTACTTAGATAAAAATTACTTTTCTACCTTAACCCGTTGAGTAACGACAACAATCCCATCTCCTTGGATTAAAATCGCCGATAACCAACGATTTTCCGGTGTTGCCGGCGCTTTTACCCGCTTAAATAAACCGCCGGACTGTAATAATTCCAATTCTAGAGGCTTTGTATTAATATAACGCTCAATATCTACTTTCTCATCGACCGCCGCTCCGGCCAATAAATCATCCCCCAAAGGTTCGCGAACAATCACATCAAAATCAAATTCTTGACCGACTTTCACCCTTTCCGGAATTCTCACTTGAACACTGGGGGGATTTTTGCCAGTGCTTAACTCGACTCTCTCGCTTAAAATCTCCTGATAAACCAGTTTATTACCCTGAAATTGTTGACGAGAACGAATCGTAGCATTCATTCCCACCACTCGTCCCTGCACCTTTCCCGTCCCGGTAATTTTAGTAATTGTATTGGCCGTTAACTTGTCCCCGGAACGACTCCAAGATTCGAGGGTTGTGGTGTATTGTAGATTGTTATAACGTTCCCAAAAATGAGTTAAAGCCTTTTTAGTTTTTTCGTAGGTCAAGCCATCGGAGTTAGTAAATTTCGGACTATAAAACTCCATTAATTGCTTGAGATCTCGCTCGTTAGCCGCCGTTTCGATTTTAGAGATAAGGGTTTTTAAATTAGCCGGGGCAGTTTCTGGCTTTTCGGCCCGCAAACTGGTGGCAAGGGTAAAAGTTAACCCCAAACCTAACAGCAACGACAGGGAAAAATTGAGGGATTGACGAAAAAATTTATCGGGAATCGTGTTCAAGTTACGCATTAGTGATAGTTTGTGTAAGGATCGATCAATAACTATGGTAGATTATTTCATTCTAGGGCTGAATTTCCCCTCTCTCGAATTATGGCACGCACTCCAACCCGTCTATTGATTGCCGCTAGTGGTACTGGTGGTCATTTATTTCCCGCCTTGGCCGTGGCCGAGCGCTTGCCGGATTATGAGATTGAATGGTTAGGAGTTCCAGACCGTCTGGAACAGTCCTTAGTTCCAAAAACCTATCCCCTGCACACTATTCCCATTGAGGGATTTCAAACCCGTTTGGGGTTAAAAACTTTCAAGATTCTGCTGCGTCAACTGTGGGCCATTTGGCAAGTGCGTAGTTTAATCAAAAAACGTCAGATAGCGGCAGTTTTTACCACCGGGGGTTATATCGCAGGACCCACCATTTTAGCGGCTCGTTTAGCCAATATTCCCGTCATCCTACACGAATCTAACTACATACCGGGCAAAGTCACGAAAGTTCTCGGTCGCTGGTGCGATACGGTCGCCCTCGGTTTTCAGGGAACCGCCAGCTATTTACCCGGCACTCGCACCACTTGGGTTAGTACACCAGTACGCGAGCAGTTTCTCATTCCCCAGTCCCTAGATTTACCGATTCCAGAGACTGCTTTTTTGATTGTCGTTGCCGGTGGTTCTCAAGGGGCCGTGGCTCTTAATCAACTTGTCCGACAAAGCGCTCCCCAATGGTTAGAAAAAGGCATTTATATCGTGCATCTCACGGGAGAAAACGACCCCGAAGCGGATAGTTTGCGCCATTCTAACTATTTTTCCCAGCCTTTTTACGACAATATGGCGGGATTATGGCAAAGAGCTAATCTGGCTATCAGTCGCTCCGGTGCCGGCACTTTAACGGAATTAGCGATCACTTGTACGCCTTCGATTTTAATTCCCTATCCTTTTGCTGCCGAAGACCATCAGTTTTATAATGCCAAAGTTTTCGCTGAAGCTCAAGCCGCTTATCTTTATCGTCAAAATGAGTTAACTGCTCAGTTTTTAAGCGAATTAGTCCTCGATTTATGGTCTAATCCCGAAAAATTGGCCGCCATGGCTCAAGAAGCTTCTCATCTAGCTATTAGTGACAGTGCCGATTTATTAGCCGATTTGTTGAGAAGAAAGAGTCAAAAAGATAGTTTTTGAAACAAATCAGCCACGGGAAAAGTGAACCCCGGAACCACCTCTTCCCCCTCCAAAAAATCTCCTGATGTTAATAATCCCTGCGGTTCGTACCCGGAACGATAAACTAAAACATAGTGTTGACCTGGATTGATAACCCAGAGCAAACGAGTACCATTGGCAAAATATTCGGCAATTTTGTCCTCAAAGATTCACAAGTAAAACCTTTAAAGAATTTCCTGTAACATCCGATTGGCCTGGGAAGCGTAACCACCACCAAATAAATTAAAGTGGTTGAGAATGTGGTAGAGATTGTAAAGAGTTTTGCGCTTTTGATAACCGGCATCGAGGGGGAAAACATCGTTATAACCCCGATAAAAAGCCGCCGGAAAACCGCCAAAAAGTTCCGTCATGGCTAAATCCACCTCCCGGTCTCCCCAATAGGTGGCAGGGTCTAAAATTACCGGTTCCCCATCGACGGTAATTGCCGCATTTCCCGACCACAAATCACCGTGGACGAGGGAGGGATGGGGTTGATGCTGACTCAAAATCTCGCTAATAGCGGGAATAACTTGATCCTCGTCGGGAAAATTGCCGCCGCGCTCCTTCGCAAGTCTTAATTGATAGCCAATACGCTGATGAGCGAAAAAATCCGCCCAATTGTTACTAATGGTATTAATCTGGGGAGTAGAACCAATGGTATTATTACACTGCCAACCAAAGCGATCGGATAAAGAAACTTGATGTAAATGAGCTAAATTTCGCCCCATTTTTTCCCAGCTTTGACTATCGCCACCGCCGAATTCTAGCCACTCTAGCACTAAATAACTAGATTTCTCGGCAATTCCCCAACAAATTGGCTCTGGAACTCTGATAGTCTTGGTGGCGTGAATTTGCTTTAATCCTAAAGCTTCGGCCGCAAACATGGCCTCTTGGTTCGCTTGGTTAATCTTAACGAAATAAATTAAACCATTGCCACTGACAGCATAACCCTGATTGATGCAGCCACCACTAACGGGATGACTTTTCTCGATTTCAAAGGGTTTTTCCGTGGTTTGGGTAATATGTCGAGCAATTTGAGTCCACATGGTTTATCAGTTATCAGTTATCAGTTATCAGTTATCAGTTATCAGATGTAAGTTTTAAGTTAATTAGTTATTTAGTTATCAGTTGTAAGTTTATCAGTTGTAAGTTTTAAGTTATTTAGTTATTTATTTATTTATCTTCATCTTTATCCCTGATTACTGATTACTGTTCACTGATTACTGATTACTGTTCACTGATTACTGAATTGGTCTCACCACCACCACACCGTAAGCGTGGGGATTTAAATACTCTTGACAGGCATTTTGAATATCCTCTAAAGTGAGGGCTTCAATGTGTTGGGGATAACAAAAAGCCGGTTGTAAATCACCGATCTGAGTATGATAATAACCGTAAAGGTTAGCTCGATCGCTCGGTCTTTCATTGCTAAAAATAAACCGATTGGCCACTTGGGTTTTAACTCGTTCCAGTTCAGAAACTGTCACAGCTTCCTGTTGAATTTGTCCAATCTGTGCTATCACCTCTCTCTCCACTTGCTCGATATTTTCCGAGGCTAATTGGGCCGAAATGGAAAACACCCCTTGCACTGCTTGGGACATATTACTGGCAGTTATTTGGGAAACTAAGGCCTTTTCTTGACGCAGAGACTGAAATAATCGCGATACCTTGCCCTGACCCAGAATAGCCGCTAAAACATCGAGAGGATAGGTTTTTTCTAAGTCTCTTAACCCCGGCACTTTCCAAAATAGGATTAAGCGGGCCTGCTGCAAATTTTCATCCTCGTATTCTTGACGGATAATCTCGTTAAAGGCAGCTTCGGGCTGTAGATGGGCGATAGGATGGGAAATAAGCCCAGAATCGCCCTTACTGCCTAAAGTATCTAGAGAATCCCTCACAATAGCCATTAAATCATCTACAGGCAAATTACCCACCACTGCCACCGTCATCCATTCGGGACGATACCAAGTCTGATGAAAATCGCGCATTTGTTGAGGAGTAAGATTTTCAATCACTGCCGTCGGACCCAACACCGGACGACGATAGGGTAAAACTTGAAAACAAGTCTCCATGGTGCGATAAAAAGTGCGACGACGGGGATTATCCTGAGAACGACGAATTTCTTCTAAAATAACCTGTCTTTCCCGCTCAAAAGCTTCATCGGGGATTAAAGCTTCTAAAACCACTTCTAGCTGCAGCGGGGCCAGATGGGCGAAGTCCTGCGGGGCAGTGGTAATGTAATAATGGGTGTATTCTTGGCTAGTAGCGGCATTAGTCACCGCTCCCCTTGATTCGATCGCCCGTTCAAATTCACCACTGTCTAAGTTACGGGTTCCCTTAAAAACCATGTGTTCGAGAAAATGAGCCATCCCATTGATCTGATCCGATTCTAAGGCCGAGCCGACCTGCAGCCAGACATTGAGATTAACCGCTTCTACCGGTTGACTTTCGGCAATAATCGTTAAACCATTGGCAAGACGGTGCAGAATCGGAGTGTTAAGCGTGGCAGGTTTCCCTAGGATAGCCGTCATTCTTTATTAGTCCTCGGTGATCACTCTGGCAAAAATTGTCACTTTTCTCTATTGTAGTCCCAGACTTTCACGGAGCCAACAAGATCAGGTGTTAGGTGTTAGGAGATAGGAGACAGGAGACAGGAGACAGGAGACAGGGTTTTGGGATGATAGGGTGATAAGACAGTTTCCCCACACCCCACACCCCACACCCCACACCCCACTTCCCCACTTCCCCACTTGCCTCTGAGAAAAAAAAATGCTACGATAAAACTAAATCGGGCTTCTACGTTGGTGACTGCCTTTCAAGTTTTTTGATCTATGCTTGATTGTGATAAGGGAGCAAGTAACCAATCCGTGTGGTAGTAAACCGAGCTTGTACTCGGAAACAGAAACGCGGAATATAAGTTCCCACCTGGTTAACCCAGGTCATAAACTTAGGTAAAACGGCGTAGCGGTCTTTTCAAGTTTTTCGAGCATATATAGGCCAAATTCTGGGGAGATTCCCTGTACTTCCTTAGTTTTGCCCTCTTGGTTGGTCAAAAAAGCCAGTATCTATATTTTTTTCTAGGTTAAAGACTACTGTTTTCGGTAACGTTTGTCACCGCTAAATTGTGACAATCCGGACTACACTAGGGAGAAATTTATGAATTATTGTTAAGCAATGACTGAAAAACAGCCAAGAGTTGTTATCATAGGCGGCGGATTTGCGGGTTTATACACGGCCAAAGCCCTAAAAAACGCCCCCGTTCATGTTACCCTCATCGATAAGCGAAATTTCCATCTTTTTCAGCCCCTCCTCTATCAAGTTGCTACCGGGGCGCTGTCTCCGGCCGATATCTCCTCACCTTTGCGCTTAATCCTACGGGGTCATGATAATACAGATATTCTCCTCGATCATGCCATAGATATAGATCCAGTCAAAGGAGAAGTAATCTTGGAAGATCACCCGCCGATCGCCTACGATCAATTAGTTATTGCCACGGGAGTCAGTCATCACTATTTTGGCAATGAACAATGGCAGCCCTACGCTCCCGGGTTAAAAACCATTGAAGATGCGGTGGAAATGCGTCGTCGCATCTATCTCGCTTTCGAGAAGGCCGAGAAAGAAATCGATGCCGAAAAGCGGCAAGCTTTATTAACTTTTGTTATTGTCGGTGGCGGACCGACGGGGGTAGAATTAGCAGGAGCGATCGCTGAAATTGCCCACGGTGCGCTTAGGTCTGATTTTCACCAGATTAACCCCACAGAAGCGAAAATTTTGCTCTTAGAAGGGATGGATCGGGTATTACCTCCCTATGCGCCCGATTTATCCGCTAAAGCTGCCGCTTCTCTCATAAAATTAGGGGTGACAGTGCAAACTAACAGCATCGTTACCAATATTGTTGAAGGTTGTGTCACGGTCCGTCAGGGAGAAAAGACGACAGAAATCGCTGCCGAGACAATTTTATGGGCAGCGGGGGTCAAAGCATCGAGAATGGGGCGAATTTTGGCCGAAAGAACTGGGGTAAATCTCGATCGCGTCGGCCGGGTAATCGTTGAACCTGATTTAAGTATCGCCGGTTATGCCAATATTTTTGTGATCGGGGATCTGGCTAATTTTGCCCATCAGGGAGATAAACCTTTACCCGGAATTGCCCCCGTGGCCATGCAGGAGGGCGAATATCTGGCGAATTTATTAATTTCTCGCCTAAAAGGGCAAAGTATTAAACCTTTTCATTATATCGATCGAGGTAGTCTGGCAGTTATCGGCCAAAATGCGGCCGTGGTTGATTTGGGATTTGTCAAGTTTTCCGGGTTTATCGCTTGGTTAGTCTGGGTTTGGGCCCATATTTACTATCTGATCGAATTTGATAATAAATTAGTGGTGATGGTGCAATGGGGTTGGAATTATTTTACCCGCGGTCGTGGCGCTCGTTTGATTACGGGAGAGGGACAGAATTTAGCCTCGGGACAATTGCCGCAAAATAACGGCCAAAATAATAACAATCTGGTCGTTTCTAACCAGACGGAAACTCTCTCTGCGCGATCATAAAAGTGTGAAAAAATAACCGTGATTATCCAGTTATCAGTTAGCCGGTAAAAACAATCGATCATGAAAATAGAACATCCTAACAGTCTAGAAATTACTCCAGAGGAAAGCCAAGAATTAGAATATTTACGAGTTACAATTGAACGAGCGATCAAAGATGGTGTGATCACAAGAATAGAATTTGAATCGATTAAAACAATCATGTTTTCTAATAAGAAAAACAATCCCGACCAAATCCTCCGACAGGTGACACTCTATCGCCATTTAGTCGTTGAAAAAATGAATAATGGCGAACTAATTTTTGAATCTCCTCAATAGGGTGAAATGCTGTTGTAAGCTGCCCGCGCATTTAAATTACTTGTTGAGATAGGGTGCATCTCACATTTGCAGGAATACCGACAATCAGCAATTGTCAGTGACTCTTAGATGATGACAAATGTATCAGCAGCTGCGTGTAAGCATCCCACCGAAAAGCTAATGCGCGGGGGGTTTGGGGGCGGCACTTCGACACGCTCAGTGACAGCGCCACGCCCCCAACGGGGGGTTTGGGGGGTAGAACCCCCCAAAAGCTTGGATTGAGTAATAAAATCGGAAGTAATGCCCAATTTTAGCCGAGAGTTTCCAAGTAAAAATCCCAATTGGTAGATTGACAAAAATGAGATGCACCCTTACCTCCTGCCTTTTGCCTTTGTTAGCCTATTCTTTTTTGTCGCTACCCGGAAAAGCTCGACCTTGAATATTTTCTAAAGCTGAAACTGCCGCCCTGGAACCAGCGATAATATCTCGTTCTTCTCCCCCTAAATATAAGCGTCCAAAACTGCCCACGGAAGTAACGTGTAGGATATTAATTAAAGCGGCTTTTTCCGCCTGATTAGCGGCTAGGGAAGCGTAGGCGGCTGGTTGCACTTCTAAAACATATAAAGTCTGTCCTGCCATTAACATCATACCCCGAGAACTACGGTTAATTAATTGGGCTTGGTAAGCGTCAATGTTGCGAATAATTTGGCTGGAGACAATTTGCGGTTTCAGACAATCGCGCTGACTAACGCCTAAATACTGCAAAATTGCCTGACCGGCCGCCCTGACCTCTCCCTGACTGCTAGAATGGAGTTCTAAGAGTCCATAGAGTCTTTCTACGAATAGAACCCCCGGACGAACCACGGCGGATTTGAGGGCAATATCGGTGATGCGATTAATCTCGATGCCGGGGGAAATTTCAATCCAGAGGGAAGCATCCCCGGGTAAGGGTAAAAATCCTTGGGCGACTGTACCGATGTAAGCGGCGTGTTGAAGCTGTAAATTGTCAAGATAAACGTAACTGCGAAGTTCTACACCCAAGCTGATTTCTCCCTCTTTCTGTCCTCTAGCCAATCCCCATTCCAACCCGGGAGCGATGATTAATCAATCCTTAATTAGGGCTTAGGCATTACCATCTTTCACTATAGTATAGAATTGGTGGCCTTTAAATTTGCCTGATAGAAAGGGTAAAAAACTATAATTATGGGGACAAACTCAGGGAAAAACCAGCATGACGATTCTTTTAGGGGGAGATATCGGGGGAACTAAAACAATCCTGCGTTTAGTGGATTGCCAAAACTCACCGGATAGTCCCCAACCCCTGCTAACTACTCTCGATCAAGAAACTTATCCTAGTGAACAATACCCCGATCTGGTGCCGATCGTCCGGCAGTTTTTGGCCCGACAAACTACTATTCCCGCGGTGGCAAAAGCTTGTTTCGGTATTGCAGGTCCGGTGGTTAACAATAGTTCCGAATTGACTAATTTAAGTTGGTCTCTAACTGGCGATCGCCTAAGCCGAGATTTGCAGATTGAGGAAGTAAAATTAATTAATGATTTTGCGGCGATCGGTTATGGGGTGTTAGGATTAGCCCCAGAGGAGCTGCACAATCTACAGTCGGCCCCGACAGTACCGGATGCCCCGATTGCGGTTATCGGTGCGGGGACGGGGTTAGGAGAGGGTTTTTTGATTCCCGTCTCGAAGGGTAAATATCGGGTGTTTGGTAGTGAGGGTTCCCACGCTGATTTTGCCCCTCGATCGAGTTTAGAATATCAACTATTAAATTATCTCTTGGAACTCTATAATATCGAGCGAATTTCGGTGGAGCGAGTGGTTTCTGGCCCCGGAATCACTTCTATCTATCGATTTCTCCACGATAGTAACTATAGTCAGTCATCACCGGCCATGGCGGAAATTTACCGCACTTGGTTAGCAGAAATGGGTAAAACGCAAAAAACCGTCGATTTAGCGGCCAAAATTGCCAGTTTTGCCCAAGATAACTCGGATGATCTCTGTTATCAAACCATGAAAATTTTTGTCGAGGCCTACGGTGCGGAAGCGGGCAATTTAGCCCTCAAGTTGCTTCCCTACGGAGGATTATACATCGCGGGGGGGATTGCGGCCAAAAATCTTCCCCTAATGACCGAGGGTAGCTTTATGAAGGCTTTTCGGGCTAAAGGTCGGATGAGGGAGCTATTAAGCAATATTCCCGTCCATATCGTTCTTAATGCTCAAGTGGGACTGATGGGGGCGGTTTACTGTGCTAGTCAGCTATGAGGGAGGGTTTAGTGGAGATGGCTAGGGATTATTTTCAGGTGGTGATTCGGTAGTAGTGATGGAGGCTTAATCCTTTCCTTTGCTGTGCATTAGAACTCTTGCAAATTAATTATATGTTATGATGGTAGGCTAACTAATTTTTTGGGAAAATTAGCCAATTAGTGCATTTTTTCTGAATGAAAACCTGAAGTTTTACTTTTAACTCAAAACTCTTTATATATGCTTTAATTTGGTTATCAAAACCTCTTTATTTAAGCTGCAGAAACCATCTCAATTTTTATTATTGAGAATAAATTATCCTTGACTGGATTAATGTTTGGCAACTTTTAAGAAGTTGCTATAACTATTCTTAACTCATAGTTATAAATAGTCGTCAAAAAGTTAACTTTTAAACTATATATTCGACGACAATTCCGATATTTACGCGATAATATTTTCAAGATTTTGAGTTTCCTATTTATAGGTTAAATGATAATCCTTTCTTTGGCTAAAGCATTGTTATACTCCTTTTATAACTCTGTTAATTTTCTATTTTTCGCTTTCTTTTTCGGTGTATAACTATTACTATGGTATGCAGCTATTCCCTGATAATCATTGTCTTCTCTGCTGGGAGTTAAAGGATGAAACCGAACTCGACTTTTTTAAAATAAACTAAAATCGTGACCTCTACCTTTCCCACAACAGACACAGATAATTTCCTCGGTATTTTTATCAGCTACTAATTGGGATTTTAAAGTATGATAACTTCTTTTACCACAAAAAAATTTTTCTGTTTCTTTTTGAGGCGTTCCCTGGGAGTTTCCGTTACATCCATTACCGTTATGACCGGTATCTCTGCTTGATTTAGTAGAGCTTTTTTTCCTTTTAAACGGAAGTTTCCCGATTGTAAAAGCATTTTTTCCGTCTTATTTACAATCCTAACTTTATACCAAATAGAAACTGGAGATACTGCCTAGGTCGGGGATGTAAGACCAAAAACTGGGTGTAAGTCGGTTTTGAGGCAATCCCCCGTGACATAGGAAGTAGTTCACCTTGACTGGAATGTATAACACCCATTTCCTCCTACAGATACCTAGAGAGCGTTTCTGCTCAAATCGACGATCGACTCCTCCCTGACCATTAAGATAGCTGTTATCAGTAATTATGGGAAAATAAATCTCCATACCTTATTTCCTCGTGGCACAATAGAGACAAAGTATAAAAAACTTAACAATAAGGAGGAGTTCGATGGTTGCTACACCAGTCAAAACAAAACGTCTCACTGTGCAGGTGGCCGATCTCACCGCAGACATCACCGCTATTCGTTCCCTCGATTGGGATCGCGATCGCTTCGATATTGAATTCGGATTACAAAACGGTACGACTTATAACTCCTATCTGATTCGTGGGGAAAAAATCGCCCTTGTGGATACCTCTCACGAAAAATTCCGTCAACTATATTTTGATAGTCTCAACGGATTAATTAACCCCCAAGAAATCGATTATTTAATTATCAGTCATACTGAACCTGATCACAGTGGTTTAGTCAGAGATCTGCTGCAACTCGCTCCCAATATTACCGTCGTTGGGTCGAAGGTAGCAATTCAGTTTTTAGAGAATTTAGTTCATCATCCCTTTCAACGTCAACTGGTCAAAAATGGCGATCAGTTAGACCTAGGCAATGGTCACATTCTCGAATTTGTTAACGCTCCTAATTTACACTGGCCTGATACTATTTTTACCTACGATCACGGTTCGGGAATTTTATTTACCTGTGATGCCTTCGGAATGCACTATTGTTCCGATGATCTTTACGATGAGCAATTAAGTGCTATTGAACCGGATTATCGCTTCTATTATGAATGTTTAATGGCTCCTAATGCTCGCTCGGTACTAGCGGCGATGAAACGGATGGAACCTCTAGGTAATATTAATCTCGTGGCTAATGGTCACGGACCAGTATTAAAACATAATGTTACTGAATTATTGACCCGTTATCGTGATTGGAGTCAAGCACAAACTAAGGCAGAAAAAACCGTCGCTGTTTTCTATATTTCCGATTATGGTTATAGTGATCGCCTCTGTCAATCCATTGCTAAAGGTATTACTAAAACTGGTTTAGCTGTAGAAACTCTAGACCTGAAATCCGCCGATCCCCAAGAGGTAAAAGAATTAGCTTCTTCTGCGGTGGGAATCGTCATCGGTACTCCCCCCGTTTCTGGTATTAATGCCCAAGAAATTACGGGTAATCTAGGCACAATTCTCGCCTCGGTTAACCCCAAACAATATATCGGAATGTTTGAATCTCAAGGGGGTGATGATGAATCAATTTTACCTCTATTTAATAAGTTCCGTGAAGTTGGTTTAACCAAAGCTTTTGATCCCATTCGTAGCGCAGAAACTCCTAACGAGAGTCTCTATCAACGCTGTGAAGAAGCGGGTACAGACATGGGACAACTATTAACCCAAGAGGTAAAAGTTAAACAAAGAAAATCCCTCGATACTGACCTTGATAAAGCCATCGGACGGATTAGCGGTGGTTTATATATTATTACCACCAAGAAAGGAGACAGAAGCGGTGCAATGGTCGCTTCTTGGGTGACGCAAGCAAGTTTTGATCCTCCCGGTTTTACCGTTGCTGTGGCCAAAGATCGGGCGATCGAGTCTTTACTGCAAGTGGGGGATCAATTCATTTTAAATATTCTGGAAGAAGGCAATTATCAAACCCTGATGAAACACTTTTTAAAACGTTTCGGACCTGGGGAAGATCGTTTTGCAGGAGTCAATACTCACACCGCTAATAATGGTTCGCCGATTTTAGCCGATGCCCTCGCTTATTTAGAATGTGAGGTCGTTAGTCGCATGGAATGTGCTGACCACTGGATTGTTTACAATAAAGTCACCGATGGTCGCGTTTCTAAACCTGATAGTTTAACGGCTGTTCACCATCGCAAAGTTGGTAATTATTATTAGGATTTTTGCTTGATTTGACTGGTTGAGAAAATACAGATCAAGATGCTTGATCTCAGCTTTTGAGATTGTTTAACCTCTCAACCAGTTAGTCATACTAAATCCGTTAAGTATAGGCTACATATCAGGATAGGCAATAGGCAAAAGAAGTAGAAGGGCATCCGAGGGGGTCAACGAGAGAATAAGGATTTTAGCAGCAATTCTCATTTTGAAACGATTTTGCCTTGTTTCAGCGATCTAGAGATTCGTTAAGAATTATTAACCCCTCTAGATGCAAGGGTTTTGATGTCATGAAACCTTAAAATGAGAATTGCTGGGATTTTAGCGATTGTCTTACCCCCTCAGATGCTTATAGATTGTCACAACAATATAAATTTATCTTATAGTAATACTCAAAGAAAAGGTTTTTCTCCGCGCCACTACCTTATACTAAATCTGGTTATTAAAAACTGATTATTTATTCCCCCTTTTGCCTCTTGCCTCTCCTCATAACTAGCCTGTACTCAACGGATTTAGTATTAGTCCTAATTTTTCGGTGAACGGTCAATTCTTTAATGGCATTGGCAGGATGAGTTTAATTACACTGTAAACAGTGTAATTAAAAGTTAAAAAAATTGATGTCCCAAGTTGTTAGCGCCAGACTGCCCGACCACACAGCAGAAAGACTGAAAAGGTTAGCCCGCCGATTAGGAAAAACCCCCAGCGAAACCAGCGCGATTTTAATCGAGGAATCCCTCCGAGAAAGCGAGTTCCCCTATATTGAATTTCGCCATTCTCCTTTGGGGCGGCAGCCCTACCTAAAAAACTCCAGTTTGGCTCTGTGGGAAGTAATTCAAAAACGGTTGCCGAACAAATTATTTATAAACGTCCAGAAATCTCGATTTTTCCCCTAATAACTTGGCTAAAAGGTAGATATTTGGGCGATTCGGATGAAATTGTCTTAAAAGCGGCGGCTGAAGCCCGATTAACTCTAGTAACCTACGACCAGAACAGTATTACCCCGGTTTTGTGGGAATGGGGAGAAGCTTGGAAAAGTCATAGCGGCGTTATTTTTATCGATTTGCGATCTGATGTGTTATATTAGTCAAAGGTGTGGCAGAAATGACTACAATTATCCATCGCGAAAAGACCTGATTTTTGTCTACGCATGGAGACGTAGTATGAAAATCACCAAAATCGCCGCCATTAAGGTTTCCGCCTTAGTTGTCTGTAATGTAGTCTCGGTAGTTGCACCGCACGATGCGATCGCACCTGCGGTAAATGTTCTGGTCTGGGGATCGATCGAAATCTGCATCAACAACAGAAAGCCAAAAGATGAAAAATAAGTAGGGTCTGCTGAAAAAGTACGGGCGAAGCATTCGGATAGAAAATCTACGGTTTCACCGATAGGTTATTGTCCGAATGCTTCGCCCCTACAGGACGCGGGCCGATGAAGACGCAAGGTTTTGAACGACGATTCTCTCAAAATCTTGCACCTGTGAGAGCAAAACAGAACCCTAAAACCCTTACCTCGTCTATATTTTACATTTATTCAGCAAGCCCTAAGTAATCAATATCCCCTAGTTTAACTAAAAACTAGGGGAACGTATTTTTTATAGGGATTTGGCTAATTTTTCGAGATGATGCTCTAAAGGGATATAATCATTTTCCGTCCATTCACATAGGGTTTTCAATGCAGAAATAAATTTACCTTTAATCTCGTTTCTATAAACCTCATCTACGCTTTGATCTAGATTAATCCTTTGAGAATTGCTGCAATAGCTAACCTTGTCTTCAAGATACTTTCTTAATTCCTCGGGATCGGTGAGATAAAGAATCATTTCTTCTTTTTTTACTCCCCGTAAATTGTGCATTAGTTGGTTACGGCGATCGAATTCATGCTCTCTTTTTTCTGTGGATGACCAAATTAATAATTGCCAATAATCATTATCTACAGTTTTCGTAAATTCTTTGAGTAAAGGAAAAAGTTTATGAGAATTCTGAAATTTATGATTGTCACCTTTATCTAATTTAAGTTGCTTAATCACTTCCTGGATTTTTGTTTCTTTTAAGTTAAGTAATAATCCTTTCTCGTTCCATTCTTTAAAACCTCCTGGTATATGTTTTTGTAAATAGAGTGAAATAGAAGCTTTTAAAAACGTTTCTTGAGCGGCAGATAATAGAATAATTGCTTGAAGATAGTTTTCTTGTTTCAAGAAATATTCGATTAAATCTAAGGTTTTACGAACTCTCTTGATCGCTTGTGTCGGATCAAATTCATCGCCAGTATCTATGGTTTTAATATTAAAAAGATCGATGTAGCTTTCTAGCTCCTTAATTTTTTCTGAGTTATTGTATCCTACCTCTTTTAATAATGCTAATGCCGACCCCGGAAAACCATCTGTGATTAATTTTTTAGCCTTCTGTATTTGTAATTGTTTCCAATAGCTAGAAATCGGAATAATTTCGGGGCTTGTTTTAATATTATTTTCTTCATAATATCGATTAACTATCAAGAACTTGACGTTAGAGAAGTAACCAATACTGACAAATTGAACGGCCGAGGAAATAGCGGGGGTACTAGCTTGATGACTGATGTAAAAAACATCGTCTTGCTGTATTTTTGTTAACTCTTCGGTGACAAGAGTTAACACTTGATCCCAGTGATCTAGTCCTCTATTATTAACAGAAGGCTGTAAAGTGATAAAATCTGGTTTTAGCTTAAGTTTGGTCTGGAAGTACCATTCAAAAAGCGGTTTTAAGGTACAGGTATCTTGCCAGAAAGGACAGGGAGAATTTTTGATGTCCGATGTTTCAAAAAGCTCTTCTTGATCGGTTAGGATGATATAAACTCGATCGGGAGATTTTTTATCTTGAAATTCTTTAATTAAAACATCAAGCAAAGGGAATACTAAATCTGAATAACAATGTTCATGATCTTGATAAACTAATCCCAAAACTCTAGCGGCAACGGGAAAAAAGTTAGTATTTTTTTCTTTTTTTGGCTCGATAAAATCTTGACCCGTTCCTTGGCAATGACAGAGAGGTTCTTTCTCTCTAGCCGTGGTAAAGAATTTCTGCCCTCTCGTCCAATTGGCATCGGTATTTAATTGAATATCGCTGTTTCCCGTTGTGATAATCCAAGTAGTCATGGTTTTACCCGATAAATAGGGTTTGCTGAATAAATGAGCAATATGGACGAGGTAAGGGTTTTAGGGTTCTGTTTTGCTCTCACAGGTGCAAGATTTTGATCATCGTTCAAAACCTTGCGTCTTTATCGGCCCGCGTCCTGTAGGGGCGAAGCATTCGGGCAATAACCTATCGGTGAAACTGTAGATTTTCTATCCGAATGCTTCGCCCGTACTTTTTCAGCATACCCGATAAATATGACAAATATTACCAAATTTTTACAAAGTCCGATCGCTCGTTGAGAAAAGCGATAAAATGAGCGCTATCCTCGGTTGTTTCGGGAAAGAAAGTCAATAGTTCGATCGGTGGTTTCTGTCGTTGCAGTTTACCTTCAGAATTCAAGTGATAATAAGGGTAAATTCGATGCCAAAGTCTTCCAGTTTGCGAGTCCCGTCCGATGCTTCCTTGTAAGTTCCGCAGGGTGTGGGTTCCCTCGTAAGGTTGATGAAACCACGTGATCGCTTTAATCCGATCCTCGACAATTCTTCCCCAGACTTGCACCCCACCTTGATTATCATAAGGATACCAAGCTTCTCGCCAATCACAGTGTACAGGATTATCAGGATGAATCGTATAGCCTTGTTTAGCGGCGTAATTCTGGAATAGTGTCCGAAGGCGATCGATAAATTGCGATAGATCTTGTTGTAAATCGGTGATAGGAAGATAAAGAGATTTTGAAGAGTCTATAAATTCCCAATGACACCCGATCATCGGTTTATTGCCTTTTTTAAAATAGGGACAGAAAAAGAGACGGTGATCCGCTCTTCGCCATGATTTGCCGAATCCACCGAGTAAGAGAGAGAATTGCACTATTGCCTTGGCTAATTGCGCGAGTTCTTGCCGATCTTCCGAGGAAGTGCGACGATTCATACAGGAAATTTGTAAAGTTCCCCGTTTGAGATTGTATAGAGGCATAATTTGCTCGCTTTTACCCGGGGGAGTGTAGGGATGCTCGCCAAATTTTAAATCATCATCATGGTAGGTGAAGCTGATGCCGAGTTGTCCCAGAATCGCCGCTCCGTCGATACCCCCCCAGAGGATTTGGGTCAGATGTTTAGCGGTCTTTTCATCGGTCATTCCTCCTAGTAAACGTAGGGTATGACCTCGAAGGGCTGCTTTAAACATATTGGGACGGAATTCGGAGGTTTTGTCGAGTAATGTAGCGGTGATTCCCTGTCCTTTGAGATGAACTTGTAAGAGGGTTTCTGGTGAGGGTACATCTTTAAAGCGACCGTATCCGGCGCTAACTCTGGAACCGAGTCCATTGCCGATCGCTTTCTCCCAAATTTGCCAGATCGTTCGCCATTCTTGTTCGTCGAGGGGAATGGTACTGGAAATCCCGAAGTTGAGAGTTACCTCGTGAAAAGATAATAGTACATTAGCGTTAGTTTTTCCGTCTTGAATAACTTGTTTTTCCTGCTGGGGATGAGCGATATCGACTAAGTTTCGAGTCCAGTTATTATCCGTAGGATAGCCTCCTAGAAAGCGCAGAATACCTGGTTCGGAACCCTGATCGCCTTGGGAGGGTTTGCCGCAATACTTTAGGGCTTGTTCGGTAGTACAGGCACGACGGAAAGCCCCTTTCATCGATGATCCGGGGTAGTAGGGATAGCCTCGCGCACCGATAGCCGGTCGGATAATGCCATCATCTTGACCTCCATTGGTGACGAGTCGCCAAGTCATAGTATAGGGTCGCGTCTTGGCTTCTTCGCTAAATTGCGGTGGTTCGGGGGAGTTATTTCTGTTGACGGGAGATAAATTTCGTCTCCATTGGTTACTGTTATCGGGTTGTGGGGATTTACCCCCACTATCGTCAGCAGAATGATAAAATTTTGTCCACTGATCGACCCAATCGTAGGCTCGCGATTTTTGTTTATTTTCTTGTCTTTGTAATTGACATCTTCCCTCGATCTGTGCTTGATAGAGGAGGGGTACATCTGACCAGTCCGGCATTTTATTCTTCCTCCTCGATGTTCGGATTTTGGGGGTTGGTGCTAGGTTGTTTGTATCGTTGCGTCCACCAGACCAAGCTATCACAAAGTTGGGTGAGGACGTAGAGAGCGATTCTCTGATCTTCTAGGGGAAAAGTTTCTTGATTCCAGAACTCTCTGGCGATCGCTTGGATAGCTTTGGTTTGAGCTTCCGGTTTATCTTGAGGATTAATCTTGCCACGGGGAACCCGTAATCCCGCATCTTCTAAGATATCGACGAATTTCTGCCAGACATCTCGCCAGTATTGTCCTTTTTGTCGATCAGTAGCGTCATTTTTGTCGATCAATCTCAGGTGTTCACCCCAAAAACGTTCTAAACCGTAGGCGACGGTGGTTCTCATTTTGTGGGATTCATTTAACACCTTGTCGCTGTCTCGGTATTTTAAGACCAATTCCTGGGCAGCCCGATCGAGGTTATAAGGATTCCATGTCATTTCGCGTCTCCTAAGTAGCTGGTTATAATTAAATTAAAAATGGATTTTAGGTTCGATCCCCCCTGCCCCCCTTGATAAGGGGGGTGCCGATCCCCCCTGCCCCCCTTGATAAGGGGGGTGCCGATCCCCCCTGCCCCCCTTGATAAGGCTATCCATTAGTCACATCTTTCTTAACATAAAATTTGACAAAAAGAGAAAAGTGTGCAAGATGGCTCAAGGAGGTTCTATGGGGGAACTAATTTGATGAGATAGTTTCCAAGTCTGGCTGATATCATGTAACCTTCGCAG
>NZ_JADBTR010000125.1:0-2593 GCF_020246065.1 Microcystis sp. M144S2 | reverse complement strand
GAAAATTCCCCAAGCTCCCTCTCTGTCCAGCAATGCTCTAAAGTTGATAAATATCAATCTAACAAAAACTCAAAGCCCTATTGTACAAGCTTTACAAGCATGAGTTGTTGATAGTTTTGCATGACAGGTTCGGTAGAGCCTAAAATCATCTGGCAGTTTTTCCCAGGTGATTATCGTTGATTTTGTCGGTAAATCAATAGCAGATGGTGTCATGTTTATCTCTTTTTCATTAAGAAAAGCCAAGAATACTTAAAAAAAGTCGGTTTTCCCTTAATCACCCTTGACAGAAATTTTTTAGCGTCAAGACAACATATTCTAACATTTCCCCCGTTAATCCGGGATAAATGCCCAGCCAAAAAACACTACTCATGATTTTATCGGCATTGCTTAAATCCCCAACAACTCGATAATTTAAACCCTTATAAAGAGGTTGTCGCAACAAATTTCCTCCAAATAATAGCCTTGTGCCGATGCGTTTTTCCTCCAAATGCTTAACTAAATCATTGCGGCTAAAAGGCGCATTTTCCTTAACAAAAATCGGAAACCCGAACCAACTCGGTTCAGAATCGGGGCTGGCTTCAGGCAGAATTAAAACATCTTGAAGCTCCTGTAACTTTTGATGCAAAAAGTCGAAATTTTCCCGGCGCTTTTTGATAAATCCTGGCAATTTATCCAGTTGCGCTACCCCGACGGCTGCTTGCATATCCGTCATCTTTAGGTTATAACCCACATGAGAATAGGTGTACTTATGGTCATAACCAAAGGGTAAATCTCCTAACTGCCAACCGAAGCGCTTATTACAGGTATTATCTACACCCGGAGGACACCAACAATCTCTGCCCCAGTCACGGAATGACTCGACAATCTTTTTCAAGCGGGTATCACTGGTTAAAACCGCGCCCCCTTCTCCCATAGTCATGTGATGGGCAGGATAAAAGCTAACCGTTGCTAAATGCCCAAAGGTGCCGGTTTTTTGCCCTTTATAAAGACTTCCCACCGCGTCACAGTTATCCTCGACTACCCAGAGGTCATGTTTTTCGGCAAAAGCCATCACCGCTTCTAAATTAAAGGGATTTCCCAGGGTATGAGCGATCATAATCGCTTTAGTCTTCTCTGACAAGGCCGATTCCAGCTGCTCGATGTCGAGGTCATAACCGGGTAATTTAACGTCTAAAAAGACGGGAATTAGCTGATTTTGAAAGATGGGGTTAACTGTAGTCGGGAAACCTGCGGCGACGGTAATGACTTCATCCCCCGGTTTAAGTTGTTTTTCCCCCAGTTTAGGGGAAGTTAAGGCACTTAAGGCCACTAAATTGGCTGAAGAACCGGAATTGACTAATAAACAATGTTTTACCCCCATCCACTGGGCAAAACGTTCCTCAAATTCCGCCGCATATCTGCCCGTCGTTAACCAGAAATCTAGGGAAGAATCCACTAATTTGACTAATTCTTGCTCATCAAATACCTTACCCGATGCCGGAATATAGGTCTGCCCCGCCACAAAAGCCCGGGGTTGAAATTTGTGCTTGTAGTATTCTTGTACGGCTTGAAAGACTTGCGATCGCAGGTCTTGTTCTTGCTCAGATGTACCAGTCGGACGATGGATAGGTTGTGTCATGATTTGTGCAATAATATTCGTTAGAAAAACCGCTCGATAAAACTATTAATTGTTCTGTCCTTAAAATTGTCTAATCTCAATTTAGAACAACGTCTCCAGAAAAGAGTTTTTTTCTGACTTTCCGTTAATTTAATCCATTCATTATAGGTAGGAAACGCAAATTCCTCAAAAAATTTCATAAATCTTTCACAACCTTTTTCTACAGTAAAATCCTTAGCCCTTTCCTGGGCATTACTGACCATGTTAGCATAAAGGTTGGGACTACTCTTTAACTTACTAACTGCTGAGATAGCTTCGTCCAGAGAATTAACCAAAAGAAAGTCTAAGTCGCTTTTCTTTTCTGCCAAGATTGAGGACTCTGGAGTCATGATTGCTGGAACACCAGTTCGCCAACAATTGATTAATTTATTAGCGGGTTTGTTGATGTATGGGTTGCCATCGAAACTTCTAGCAGCAATAACCACATCTATATTACTATAGTCGTTCCACTTTTTAGGCTCAAGAATTGGCCACCACTTGCATCCTAGAGAAGATAAGGCATCACGCCATTTATCTGATTTCAGTTCTTCTGCTAATTGAGATTGATCACCAAGATAAGCCACATTTTCAACCAGACAGCCACGCTCTTTCAATCGAGGGATCAATCCAGGCTGAGGCCAAGGAGAAATAATATAGTAAGGATTCCAAATAGAATTACGGTTTTTCTGGAAATCCACGGCATTATGAACAATATTTATATGAGCAGGTGGATAAAACTGTAAATCAGATTTCATTGCGATTAACATAGCATTTCCTCCTGGATATTTGTAAAAACGGGTAGGTCGGCCAAGATATTTTGGTTCTTCCGAACTTACCATGTAAAATCAACTAGCAAAATGCCAATTTAATAAACATCTAAGACTAAAGTTTTTAAAGTTTCTAAATCCATAGCCTCTCCTTTTAATCACCTTCAGTTTATTATTAATTCCTTCCACT
>NZ_JADBTR010000124.1:0-10881 GCF_020246065.1 Microcystis sp. M144S2 | reverse complement strand
GGGTTTGTGCATCTCGATATGAGAAATGGTAAAGGCTGGCGCTCCGGTGGTCAAAAAGGGCCACGATGGAATTATTAGGGTCGTTGTCAGTTCCAAACAATCGATCGCGATTCTAGCGATCGATTTTTTCTAGGGGTATCTTTCAACACGAATACGATCATCTGGAAGGAATCCTCTTTCTCGATCGCCTTGCTTCTTCGGCGGATTTATACTCGGAGGAAGAATACCAAAAAATCAGTAATATTGCTGAATATAAGCGTTAACGAAGGCAGGGGGCCGGCTTCGGCCGTGAGACTTCGGAAGTTCGGCGAGACTTCGGCGTGAGCTGTCCATTAGTCACATCTTTCTTAACATTTCAAACCTTTGTAGCACAGGGCTTTCAAGACTCAGTTAACAATTGGTAATATTCCTTATTACTTGTTAAAATTGCAGGGGAGCGGGGAGCAGGGACCAGGGAGCAGGGAGAATTAGTTTGAGCATTTGTACTAAAATTTCCAATACCCAGTTTAAATTCAATACAGCTTAGGCGGGGGGATCTGATAGTTTTTAGCACCCAACTACTTAGCTAAAAAAACTGATAACTGATAACCCGGGAGAAAATATAATTGTAGCTACCTACCCATTCCTGATTAATTCCTATGGCAGAAGAAACCACCACCCCCGCAACTCCGGCAGCAGAAGCAGCAAAACCGGCTCAACCTGCGGCTGCTAAAAAACCCAAGGAGCCTACCGTCGAGGAAAAACCCTTTGCTGAATTTATCGAGCAGCATTTTCAGCCCGCATTGGCTGCCGCCTTGCAAAAGCTGGGTATAACTGATATAAAGCTGTCCTTTAAACAGGATAAAATTTCCGTGCAGGGCTTTTCTAGCTCTCCCTGTTGGCAGTTAAGCGGCAATTGGCTCGGGGGAATGCGTCAATTTAGCATTTATTTTTTGGAAGAAAACATCAACGGTAAAAAAGCTTTTTCCCAAGCTGAGGGCGGGGGTCAATCTAGTACACTTGAATCATTTATGATCGATGAAAGGAAAGTTAGTCTCGATTTACTGTTGTTTTACACCCTGCAACGGCTTAACGGTCAAAAGTGGTTGACGAGAAACTAAAATTGCTGAGGATTAGCGATCGAGAAGGGGGGTAAAATGAGTATAGACGACCACCGCTTATCGATCGCTAATAGTAATTATGCGTGTATTTGTACTACTTTTTAACGCAGGCACAGAAAACGAAGGTATCCACACCATTCAAATGGGAGCTATCAATAAGGTGTTGATGTTTGAATCGGAAGATGATGCCACCCGTTATGCGCTGTTGTTAGAGGCGCAGGATTTTCCGACTCCCACGGTAGAGAAAATTGATTCGGAGGAAGTGGCAGAATTTTGTCGCGGCGCTGGCTATCAAGCGGAGATGATTGAAGCGGGTATGTTAGTAATTCCCCCCGAAAGCAATGCCGAGGAGTTGGATTGGCAAAAAGAGGAAGTACCCCCCGCCGAGGAGGAGTTTTCCGAGATTCCTGATGCGGAGTTAGACAGCATCCGTCGTCGTCTAGAAGGACTTTTGTAATAGACCTCTGGTAAAGAAAATTGTCCTGCTTGGTTCGGAGACAGGAGACAGGAGCCAGTAGTCAGGAGTTCGGAGTCAGAAGACAGGATAATAAATCAATGTTGTTCCCTGTACCCTGTACCCTGTACCCTGTACCCTGTTCACTGATAACTGATAACTGATTACTGATTACTGATTACTGATTACTGAAGATGACAACTGTGGGGGAATTGGGCGAAAATTTGGTGGCGGATTGGTTGCAATTACAGCAATGGCATATCCTCCAGCGTCGTTGGCGTAGTGGTGGCGGTGAAATCGATTTAATCGTTTTGTCTGAGTCTCAGGCGATTCTCGCTTTTGTCGAGGTGAAAACCCGCAGTGCTGATAATTGGGATTTAGGGGGCAAATTAGCAATCAATTACCGTAAACAGGGGAGAATTTACGAATCTGCTCAGATATTTCTCTCCTTTTATCCCCAATGGTTCGATTTAACCTGTCGCTTCGATGTGGCTTTGGTTAGTTGTCAAAAAAGTTCTCTATTAGCTTTACCTGAGTTTTCCCTTGATTATCCCTGTCAGCTACAGGCAGGTTATCAATTGCAGTTACAGGAATATCTCGTGGCGGTTTTCTAAAAACACAATAAGCCCGCCTAGGGAGGCGGGCTTCATCTTGTACAAACGATATGGACTCCTAAAAAATTAACGGACTCAACATAATAGAGGTTTACGGAACCCACAACAGTCTATCTGTCAACCATCAAGATTTCTCAGTTTACCGACTCAGGTGCTGATTACGGCTCACTCCATCTGTCCTATATCGAGCAACAGAGGCGAAACCATACTTTACTTTACAAACTTTGAGAATCTGCGTCCGATTTAGCTGTTGCGTTGAGCTAGAGCAGGTGGCACAGGCTCTAGGTCTTTTTGCCTGAAAGGAAGTTGAGTCGCTTCCCTTGTGCCTTATGTTTTTAATATAACACCCTTGTCGGGACTCGATCGAGCTTGTGATTAAAGTTTACATTTATTGATTTTTAGTAAAAATTGCCGTTACAAAACTATAGGGTGTGGGGTGTGGGGTGTGGGGTGTGATTACTGCTCACCGATTAGGGACTGAATCTCCTCTCTGTAGGCAAAAGGAGCGCGACTGAGAGCCTCTTGAAAGAGGGGTTGAGCCTCTTGATTTTTGCCCTGTTCTTTTAGTACAATCGCTGTCGCTAAAATCGGTCGGAAATCGTTAACATCCATCTGTTGAGCTTGTTTATAGGCGTTTAAAGCTTCCGGATAATTTTGCTGCTCGAAATAGATTTTGCCTAAAAGTAACTGAACGGAAACGATATCGATTAAACTGGCAGGATTATTGGGATCGGAACCGGCTTTTAAAGCGCGATCACTCGTGTCTTTGACTAGACTAATCGCCTCGGTATGGCGATTTTGGCTGAGAAATAAATTAGTTAATCCAGTTAAGGCCCGTAGATTTTGGGGTTGGAAGGCCAAAAGACTGCGATAACTGGCTGTGGCTCCCGCATAATCCTCTATTTGCTGTTTTGCTTCTGCTAAAAGTAGTAGATAATCGGATTGTTGGGGGTTAAGTTGCGCTAATTTTTCTAAAGGTTCGATCGCTTGCTTTAAATCGCCCTGCTGTAAGCGAGTATCTAATAATCCCCGCAAAGCCGTCTGATTATCGGGTTCACGCTCTAAAACCATCTGATAACCCAGTGCTTGACTGGCTAATTCCTCTTGTTTCACTGCGGACAGATTACTCTGTCCCGAGGAGTGCTGACTCTGGAGAATAGAAGTCAATAGCGGCATGATTGAGAAGGACAGCAAGGCAAATAACATCAGCACGAGACCGATGGACAGCCAACGACGGTGAGAGAGAGAAGCTTTCATAGACTGGGGTGCGAGGGGACAGACAAGAAAATGTTATGGAAATCTAGAGATTTGATTAGGGGATCAATCAAATTGGCCGCTCTTTATTGAGTACAATGGGCAAACGGTCAAGACTCAAAAGGGTTTTGACTAGGTTGACAGTCAAAAGATCATGGTTCTTAATATATTAGATGCCAGTAGAGTCGCCCTAGAGGGTTATTGTAACCCCCCAGATCGCGCTTTTGACTTGCTTGATTACTAATTTACTATGTGTCTCCGCCGCTAGGAGTGTGATATGAATCGTCCTGGGAATCGGTTTACCGAATCACCGAAAACCCCCCCGACTCCTGAAGTGGAAATTCAGGAAGTCCCCGTTGAATCCCCCCATACCGAGGCTGATTTAGCCGTAGAGTCAGCCACCCCCGAAGAAGTCAAACGCCAACAACCGATCCCCCCTCCCAGTCATCTGCGGCAGTATCGGGCGATCGGTCTCGTCTATGGCCATTATCAGCGATCGGAGGAACAATTAACTAAAGGCAATATTTTAACTGCCGATGGTACTCTGATCGATTCTGTGATTCTCGGCCGGGTGATCAGTTTGGTTAAAAATCATCTCGATCTGGAAAAACCCCATCTTTGGGTGGTTTATCCCCGCACCCGTCAGGAAAATGATGCCCTTCATGTTCAGATTGTCGGTGTTTGGGAACCAGAAACCCTGAAAAAAGAGGATGATCCAGAAATAGAGCCACTCCTCGCTTCTACCCCGGGTTATTTCTCGATTCGAGGTGAAGTCATCTTTACTGAACGGGAAAATCAAGCGGTAGTGGTCAAAATCCGACAAATGCCCAAAACTGAAGCGGAGAAACCCAAGTTTTTTAAACTAAAATTGCGCGGCACTTTACCAGGTAAACCGATCAGTCGTTTTTGGGATTTTCAGGTACAACTGAAAGGAGATGCCTTAACTATTTTGGAAGGTTTAGACCTCGGTTTTGCCAGTAAGAAAAAACCCATGGGTAAGGGAGGTTTTAAAAAGCCTTTTGATAAAAATCGTCATCCCTCGGCCGATAGATATTCTCGACCGGAAGGGGAAGGAGAAAAGCGACCTTTTACCCCAGGACAATCCCCTATCCCTCGGCCTTCCCGACCCAAACCCCTATCGGAAAACTAATTTTTTTCTAGGATGGGTGCAGAACCCATCCCTAGGTTTACAGGTTTTTTTCAGGAGTTACTTTATCCTTAGTATCTGGGAATATAAGCGCGAATTCTATAACTATAATCAGTTCCTAAAATCTCGGTGATAAAAACCGCTAACTGAGTGCCTAAAATCGCTTCATCGGCAGAATTAAAAGATTTATAATCTTCTATTAACCATTCTTGACCACCATTAACTAAGGTACATCTAAAGGTGCCAAGAGATTCGGCGATTTCTGTATATTCTGTATAGTTTCTCGTTCTTACTTCCCCCGTACTATCTGCCCTCAAACACAATTGATTAAGTTCTGCATAAAATTTGTCAGGAATTTTGTTTAAATCACCCCCTTTAGTTGCCCAACGCATAAAAAGATGGAAAGACCAAGGAAGATTGAGATAAACTAGATAACATAAAACCAGAGTAATTGTTAAATATAAGGAAGAAGTCAGGAATTTATCATATTTCCTTTTTCGGGATCGATTTAGACGTTTGGCTAAATCTAGCTTTGATTTTCTCATGAATTTTAATTAGTTAAAAGTAATTCGTAAAAAGTTAAGATGTATAAAAGAATTCTGCGTTTTGCTCCGATTATCCTGTCCTTGAGTTTGTTTATTCTAGCGGTCTGGGCAATTAGTCAAGAATTTAAACACTACACTTTTGCACAACTCTTGGCTAGTTTGGATCATATTACCACAAGTCGTAAGCTAGAAGCTATTTTTTGGATGGCTTTGGGTTATTTGTCGATGACGGGTTATGATCGCCTAGGTTTTTATTATATCAATCATCCCTTAGTTTTAGGCACTATTATCCGCACTGCTTTTATCAGTTATGCCCTTGGTAATACCATTGGTTTAACCTTATTTTCTGGAACTGCGATCCGTTATCGTTTCTATACTCCTGCGGGGGTGGGGGTGGTGGATATTGCCAAAGTTATCACTTTTACCCATTTAAGCTTTTGGTTAGGAATGTTAGGCATTGGTGGTATAAGTTTCCTCCTCGATCCCCAACGGATTCCTCAACTTTTAAAATTACCTTTTTTAACTACTAAACCTTTAGGAGTAATTTTTTTATTCTTGGTTACGGGATATTTTTTCTTGAATCTCACTTATAAAAAACCCATAAAAATCGGCAAAGAAAATATCTATTTCCCCTCTTGGAATCTTTCCCTGGCTTTGATTTTGTTGACTTTTATTGATTGGATATTAGCCGCTAGAGTTCTATATCTTCTTCTCCCGGACAACTATAATACTTCGTTTTTAGGATTTTTCGGTCTCTACGTATTTGCCATGACGGCAGGGGTATTAAGCAATGTGCCGGGGGGAATAGGTGTTTTTGAGTTTATCATGCTGAGATTACGACCGGAATATGTATCTAATGGCGAGCTTTTAGGTTCTTTAATCGCCTATCGAGCTATTTATTATTTCCTGCCTTTAATTGTCGCTTTTGTCTGGTTATTGGGTTACGAAGCTCGCAGAAAATAGGGGCTGCAAATTAGCTTAAACGGACAAAAAAGTCCCCATGCTGTCATAGCTGGGGAGCATCAATCTAGTAGGCTAAAGTTTCTAAAGTTTCCCGTAGATAGGAACAAATGCGAGCATCAGCATCGTCTCTATTTTTACCTGATTCTAGTTGTTCTTGCTGCCAACGCCGAAACCCGGAACTAGCGGCGATGGCTTGTTTTAAATGCTCCCAAATGTGATGATCTTTGTGAAGTGGGGTGTCAGAAAATGTGATAGAGTTGCCCATCTTTACCTCTGGTGGTAGGGTTGCACCTTTTAACATAACTTAAAAATCGCTGAAAATTCTGATAACTGGGACACAATTAGGCAAAAAAAGGTGTTGCCTAGGGGGAAATCTGCGGGGATGCCAACACCTTTTTTGAGGAAATCTAGCGGATTTTTAGGAGATTTTGCTGGTTTCTACCGCTTCTTCCGCCTCCACTGCCGCGTTTAAAGCTGTGGGGGGAATGGGGATAGGAAATACCGACGGCAGCTTAGCGGTGGTATCTTCAGGAGGCTGCCCGTGGTGAAAACGACGGTAGCTTAAAACACCAGCTACGGTGATTGCTCCTGTAGCGGCGGCAACCCCTAAAATAAGTTTGTTAGCATCGACAGGGAGGGTGTTATTGCTGCCAAAAATGCTTTTACCTTTAGCGAAAGGACAAGCGGAGGCGCTGCCAGCATCAAGAGTACCTAAAACAATGCCACTGACGAGGGTAGCACTAACGGCGATGGAGGTGAAAAAAGTTTTCTTCATAATTGCCTTGGGGATAGGTTGTCAATAGCGATTATCCTTGCATTATAGATATCTAAATCACAATTGTCTATTTTATTTCCGTTGGTGACATTGAAATAATTTTGTTTAAGAATAATGAATTATCAATATCGTGTCGGGGGTAGTCTTGCCTATAACCATCCTACCTATATCGAGAGAAATGCCGATCGAGAACTGTTAACGGCGTTGAAAAATGGTCAATTTTGCTACGTTTTTAACTGTCGTCAGATGGGCAAATCCAGTTTAAGGGTACGAGTGACCCATATTTTACAGCAATTGGGCATGGATTGCGCGTCCGTAGATATAACCAGTATTGGTAGCAATGATAATTTATCCCAATGGTATAACGGCGTGATCACCCGTTTGTTTTTAGGATTTAATCTGACGGGAAAAATTAATCTTAAATCCTGGTTGCGCGAGCGAGAGGATTTACCCCCCGTGCAGCGTTTGGGACAATTTATCGAGGAAATTTTATTAGTTTATTGTCAGGGAGAGAAAATATATATTTTTATCGACGAGATCGATAAAATTCTCAGTTTACAGTTTTCTCTAGATGACTTTTTTTCCCTGATTCGTTATTGTTATAACCAAAGAGCGGAAAATGCCCAGTATGAAAGAATTACTTTTGCTTTATTCGGTGTTGCTACCCCAGCAGATTTAATTCGCGAAAAGACCCAAACATCTTTTAATATCGGCCAGGCGATCGAATTAACGGGATTTAATCTGGCAGAAATTGCTCCTTTAGCCGCAGGATTATCCAGTCAAAGTAATTATCAACCCGACTGCTTAGAAAAAGTTATTTTTTGGACGGGAGGACAGCCATTTTTAACTCAGAAAATCTGTCAGCTATTGCGGGAAACTAATTTAGATATTGAGACGCTGATCAAAGAGAGAATTATTAATAATTGGGAATCTCAAGATGAGCCAGTTCATTTGCGAACTATTGCCGATCGCTTGTTAAGAAATCAAGACAAAGCGGGTCGTTTGTTAGGTATCTATCAACAAATTTTAGAAAAAGGTGCAATCCTGTGCGATGATAGTCCAGAACAAGGGGAATTAAGGTTATCGGGATTAGTGGTAAAAAAGGATAATAAGTTAGTAGTTTATAATCCTATTTATCGAGAAATATTTAATCTCAATTGGGTGGAAAAACAATTAGAGCAATTGCGTCCCTACTCAGAAGCGATCGCCGCCTGGCAACAGTCTAATTATACCGATGAATCGCGGCTTTTACGCGGAAAAGCTTTAAATAATGCCCTCGATTGGTCTCAGGGGAAAAGCTTAAGTAATATTGATTATCAGTTTTTAACTGCTAGTCAAAATCTCGATAAAAGAGAGGCAGAAATTAGCCTAGAAACTCAGAAGCAAGCTAATAAAATTCTAGCAATCGCTCACAAAAAAGCCACCAAAAGAATTCAAATTGGCTCGGTAATTTTAATTGCTTCTCTCCTGGGTTCTTTCTTCGCTTTTATTCAGGTAAAACAAGCATGGCAACAAGTAGAAACCGCTCAACTAGGTATTCAATTACAGCGCAAGGGTGATAGTGATTGGCAGCAATTTCAATTTGAACAACTAGAATCTTTAATTGCGGCTATGCAAGCAGTAAATAGTTTAAAAAACATCGTTACTGATGACCAAACCTTGAGTAAATATCCTGCTACAAGTCCAATTATTACTCTGCAGCAAATTTTAGATCGCATTCAAGAAAAAAACCAACTGCAAGGACACCGGGGAACTATTTATAGTGTTAGTATTAGTCCTAATCGTCAAAAAATCGCCACTGCTTCTCAAGATGGGACGGTAAAAATTTGGAATCAAAAAGGTGAGAATATTCAAACTTTGACAGGTCATCAGGGAGCAGTTTATAGTG
Source organism: Microcystis sp. M144S2 (assembly GCF_020246065.1). Classification (NCBI taxonomy): domain Bacteria; kingdom Bacillati; phylum Cyanobacteriota; class Cyanophyceae; order Chroococcales; family Microcystaceae; genus Microcystis; species Microcystis sp. M144S2. The sequence continues at coordinate 2,141 of NZ_JADBTR010000124.1, read as the reverse complement.
TTAGTTTTAGTCCCGATGGTCAAAAAATTGCCACCGCTTCCGAAGATAAAACCGCCAAAATTTGGAACTTGCAAGGACAAAACTTAGTCACCTATCCTGACCATCAAGAATCTGTTTATAGTGTTAGTTTTAGTCCCGATGGTCAAAAAATTGTGACTACTTCCAGGGATAAAACCGCTAGATTATGGAATTTATCAGGTGAAACTTTACAGGTATTTAAGGGACATAAAAGATCGATAGATGCAGCTAGTTTTAGTCCCGATGGTCAAAAAATTGCCACCGCTTCCCGGGATGGTACGATTAAAATCTGGGATTTATCAGGTAAAATTATCTTGAGTTTAGGTCAAGAAAATATTGAGGCTTTTTATAGTGTTAATTTTAGTCCCGACGGTCAAAAAATTGCCGGAGCAGCGGCCGATAAAACTGCTAAAATCTGGGATTTAGAGGGAAATTTAATAGCTACTTTCCGGGGACATCAAGATTTTGTCAACAGTGTTAATTTTAGTCCTGATGGCCAGTTTATAATTACTGCATCTAGTGACGGTAGTGCTAAAATTTGGGGACTGCAAGGGGAAGAAATAACTACTCTTAGAGGACATCAAGAATCAGTTTTTACTGCTGTATTTAGTCAAGATGGAAAAGAGGTGGTAACTGGGTCGAGTGATGAAACGGCTAAAATTTGGCAGCTGAACAATTTAAATCAAGCTAGGGTCGATAATACCAGTGTTAGCATTAATTCCCAGGGCAATATTATCGCTATTGCTAACAAAGATGGTCAAATTACTTTACTCGATTCCCAGGGAAAAAAAATTAGAGAATTTACCACAAAAATGCGTTCAATCTATAGTATAGCTTTTCATCCCGATAGTAATCAGATAGCGATTACAGGAAGAAGTGGAAAAGTACAAATCTGGAGCAAAAAAGGAACAATGCTTCAAGAATTTACTGCTAGTCAAGTACCGATTTATAGTCTTGCTTTTAATGGAGAAGGAACAGCAATCATCACGGGAACAAGCGAGGGAAAAATTCAATACTGGCACTTAAGTAATCATCGTCCTCAATTAATTAATTCTTGGACAGCCGATGATAGTATTATCTATAATTTGGTGTTTTCTACCGATGACCAAAAAATTGCTACCGCTACTCGGGGAAAGATTAAAATTTGGGATTTACAGGGCAATATTTTAAAGGAGATTAAAACCGATTCTTTTCCCGTTTATGGAGTTAGTTTTAGTCCCGATGGTGAAAAAATCGCTGCTATTTCAAGGGATGGTACAGCTAGACGCTGGGACAGGGACGGAAATTTGCGCTCGGAGTTTAAAATAGAAGAAGATATCGTCTATGGGATCACTTTTAGTCCTGATGGTCAAGAGATTGTGATTATTTCTAGGGATGGTCAAAAGCATCGCTGGCCCTTAGAAACAGAATATAATTATTTACAAAAATTGCTCGATCGAGGTTGTTTTTGGTTAGAAGATTATCTCAGGACTCGTCCCGAAAAACGAGAAGCACTATCCCCCTGTACTGGGAAAATAAAACCATTCACATTTTAAACTTGGTTTGACTGGGTGGGGGCAAAGGTTAAATTAATTAGTTAATTTCTTGATCTCTTCGGTTTGTCTTATGCAACGGACAGGGTTATAAGGGATGAAACCCTTATAGAAACAGACATTACTGCGATTTTTATCAATTGTTTGCGATCTGGAGCGAACTAATCAATTAAATCTCTTGCCAGATCAGGATTTAGTCGATTTATGTCTCCATATAGAATCATACCAAGTAACGAAGAACCCAACATTTTTGATTTTAACGCTAGAATTTTATCTAATGACCTTTTGTCAACGAGAGAGTCTAGGTATAATCATTGTCTTTGTGTCTTTGCTACTCTAAAAATTTCTTGAGCTGTTGCTGAACCGACAAAACGCCAGTGCCAAGGTTCATAACTAACACCTTGAAAATTGTTTTTCGGAAATGATAGTTCAAAGCCATATTGAGCAGCCTGAACTTCTAGCCAGCGATAGGCTTCAGTAGAGTCGAATGTCAATTTGAGGACAGTATTAGGACTTTTACCGTCACCAACATCGAGAGCATAGCCTGTATGATGTTCGCTGAAACCTGGAGGCGCACTCAGTTTAGAGGCT
>NZ_JADBTR010000123.1:0-8660 GCF_020246065.1 Microcystis sp. M144S2 | reverse complement strand
TTGCCTCTCGCCCGTCCTCAGAGTGAACGATTGGAGCGAGTTTCATTTTTGATACTACGGGAAAATCTGCCTGACTCAGCCTTGCATTAGTAATGACAGTCTTAAATAAACTTAAAATAAAATTTACTTATAGATCTAACCCAGAATTCTGGACGCTCCTTGCTCGATCTCTAGATAATTTCATCGATCTACAATCTAGCTAAACTAGCCATTACTAAGCATTTGGAGCTATAATGTTAATTGTTTTTTTAGCCTTAAGCCGATTTTTATTAAATATTAATTTAACTTATAGTTAAGATAGATGTCGATGAATTGTCTTTAACCCAGCCAAGAAATTGCTTTTCGGCACTACTGCCGGTAACACATCTAGGGAAACTAGGAAAAAATATATTGACAATCAAACTGATAAATGATATGGGGAGATAAATCCCCTGTGGCCAGGGGTAGCATCCGTTAAAACGGATGGCTAACCCTCCCTGACGATTTCTTGGTTTTTGGATTGCCAGTTTTCCAGGATATGGTTCACCGATTAGCAAACCCTAATTACTTATTAGGTTGGGGAGTCATGCGTAGATAGGGTTTAATTTCTTCAACTCCTTTGGGGAATTTGCTACGAGCTTCTTCAGTGGGAATAGAGGGAACCACCACACAATCGCCGCCATCAGTCCAGTTAGCCGGGGTAGCCACTTGATAGTTATCGGTGAGCTGCAGGGAGTCAATCACGCGCAGGATCTCGTTAAAATTGCGTCCCGTGCTGGCAGGATAGGTAATGGTTAAACGTAATTTTTTGTTGGGATCGATGATAAACACCGAACGTACCGTCAGATTATTGAGGGAATTGGGGTGAATCATGCCGTAGAGATCCGACACTTTGCGATCGCCATCGGCGATAATCGGATAGTTAACGGTAGTGTTTTGAGTTTCGTTGATGTCATTAATCCAACCCCGATGGGATTCGGCACTATCCACACTCAAAGCGATCACTTTCACATTACGTCGCTCAAATTCTGACTTAAGACTAGCCACCGTACCTAATTCCGTGGTACAAACGGGGGTATAATCAGCCGGGTGCGAGAACAGCACCACCCAGCTATCTCCTACCCACTGGTGAAAAGAAATCGGACCTTCACTAGAATCTTGTGTAAAATCTGGAACGATATCACCCAATTGGAGAGCCATAATTGTGTCTTCCTTATTATATATTTCAAGACAAGCAACAGTTTATGATGCCATAGGAGTGCTGTTCGTCATTGATAATTTTAGGGATTTATAATAATTGGGTTAGGGGATAGGGGAATGAGGAAATGGGGGAAGTGGGGAGATAGGGAAATAGGGAAATTCAACTGTAGCAGCAGCCAGATGGCAGCAGGAAAATCTTTGCCAGAAAAGGGTTTTAGCGATTTAGATTGTCCTAACCAACTTGTTTTTTGTGATCAAACCCCAAAACCGCAAAACCCTTCCCCTAGGGGGGCAAACTAGGTTATGATCTGGTCTAATGGCATGATATAACTTTTTTAACTAGCTATCAGCGTTCAGCTAATAGCTAGGCTGCGGTGGCAAATCCCAATTCCCCACCCTATGCCTAGTCGGAAGGCTGACGGCTTAACTTCTTGTCCTGATCGTTAATTTGCCTTGGTTTTAGGAGACCACAACTGCAATGAAGAATCTTGTTCGTCTGCTGGCGGTAATTGCCTTGATTATCGGGAGTTTTTGGGGCAAAGTTCCCGCTCAAGCTCTCAATCTTACCTCGATCGCCCTTCCCTCTCATCCCGTGGCGGTCTTAAATGCGGCTGATGCTAAACTAACCACAGAATTCGGGGCGAAAATCGACCTTAATAACAGTGATATTCGTGATTTCCGGGACTTGAGAGGGTTCTATCCCAATTTAGCCGGTAAAATCATCAAAAACGCCCCCTACGAAGAAGTGGAAGATGTCCTCAATATCCCCGGACTCTCGGCCACTCAAAAAGAGCGTTTACAGGCCAATCTGGAGAAATTCACCGTTACTGAGCCTTCTAAAGAATTTATCGAGGGTGATGACCGTTTTAACCCCGGGGTTTACTAAATCCGGTTAATTACGGTTTTAAAAAAATTTCAAGGTGAGCGATCGCTCACCTTTTTCAGTGATTAGCTTCTGAAGGCAAGAGGCAAAAGTAAAGAATCTGGCATACTGCCCCAAGGGAAAGACCGGGGATTTTTGCCAGAGCTATAGAGAAATGCAATGCTAGAATAAATAGAATTTATCAATTAACTCCTACATGGTCGTTTCCTCGCAACTGCCGAGTTATCAAGATGTTTTAGTGGTGGGATCGGGAGCGGCGGGATTGTATGCCGCGCTGTGTTTACCCCCTAACTTAAAGGTGGGTTTAATTACCAAAGAAGATTTGAAAACTGGGGCTAGTGATTGGGCGCAGGGGGGAATTGCGGCGGCCACGTCTCCTCAGGATTCCCCCGTTTTCCATTTAGAAGATACCCTGAAAGCCGGAGCGGGCTTATGCGATCGCTATGCCGTGCAGTTTTTAGTCGAGAAGGCCCCCCAAGCGATCGCTGATTTGCTGCGGTTAGGAGTTAGTTTTGATCGCTCTGGAGATGACTTAGCCCGCACTCTTGAGGCTGCCCATTCCCAGGCCAGGGTGCTGCACGCAGCTGATCGCACGGGGAGAGCGATCGTCAGTACCCTGATGGAAAAAGTGACCGAGCGACCCAATATTACCATTATTCCCCAAGCGATCGCGCTGAAACTCTGGCTTGACCCGGAAGGGCAACGCTGTCAAGGTATTTGTTTACTCCATCAAGATCATCTCTATTGGCTGCGAGCGCAAGCAGTCATTCTGGCGACGGGAGGCGGTGGTCAAGTCTATGCCCAAACCACTAATCCCGCCGTTAGCACTGGGGATGGAGTCGCCCTCGCTTGGCGTGCTGGGGCAGTGATTCGCGACCCGGAATTTTTTCAGTTTCACCCCACCGCTTTGACTGTGCCGGGGGCGCCGCGGTTTTTAATTAGTGAAGCGGTGCGCGGCGAAGGAGCGCATTTAATTGATGCTCTGGGGCGGCGTTTTGCCTTCGATTATCATCCTGCCGGAGAATTGGCCCCCCGGGATGTGGTCAGTCGGGCGATTTTTAGCCATTTGCAGAAAACCTCTGACGATCCCGCCCATGCCAAAGTATATCTAGATTTAAGACCGATCGAACCAGAGCGTCTGCGTTATCGTTTCCCCAATATTATCCGCATCTGTCAAAAATGGGGCATTAATGTGTTTGAAGATGTGATTCCCGTTGCCCCCGCCGCTCACTATTGGATGGGAGGAGTGGCTACCGATTTAAACGCCCGCACTTCTCTACCCGGTTTGTATGCGATCGGCGAGGCGGCCAGTACGGGTGTTCACGGTGCTAATCGTTTAGCCAGTAATTCTCTTTTGGAATGTATTGTCTTTGCGGCAAATTTAGTTGAAATAGGTCTAGAGCCAGAAAACTTGGTGGGGGAAAGACCAGAAAAAACCTTAGAAATTGCGGAAAACTGGCAGGAAGAACAGGAATACTGGCAAAAAGTACGGAGAGAATTACCGATTTTAATGTGGGAAAATGCGGGAATTTGCCGATTTCAAAATGAGTTAGAAACTGCTATCCTACGGGTGCATCAGTGGAAACAACAGTTACAATCCTTAAAGATGGGCCAATTTCTCCAGAATCTTCTCCCCGACAAAGGACAATTATTTTTGTGTCCCTCGGTGCAGTTAGAAATAAGGATAGCGATCGAGACGTTAAATCTTTTAGATATCGCCGACTTAATTCTGGAAAGTGCCTTATTAAGAGCAGAAAGCCGAGGTGGTCACTATCGGGGCGATTATCCAGAAACTGTGGCTAATTGGCAAGTACACACGACTATTCAAGGTCGAACCTGGCGCAAAACTCCTGTACAAGCTTAATTAGGCCGGTTTTTCACAGATAATCTCTGAGTGCTAAACAGTGGAATCTATCTCCGATCCCAGCAGCGGCACGATTTGCCTGACGCTGACCGGGGGCTTTTCCCCATCATCCTGGTCTATGACCCATCTCTGGGGTTCAGTGCTTGTCATTTATGGCTTTTAGGCTATCATACTGTTACCTACCCCTAAACAGTTACATAAATTCTATGATCAAACCTAATTTTCTATTGTTGTTAGCTATCGGTGTGAGCAGTTGGGGTCATGATTTTCAGGCTTTATCCAAGGCTAACGCCCAAACTCCACCTAGGTTAGAGCAGGCCCAGACTGTCGCCACTTACGATCAGTTGATGAAAGCTGGTTACGAGGCCAAAACCCAAAAGAATTATCAACTCGCCCTAGAAAAATTTCAACAAGCTCTGGCACAACGTCCGAACGATAACTCTGCTCAAAATGCGATCGCTGATACGCAGAAAGACCTAGGTCAAACCGGCACGGTTGCCAACCCTGCCGCCAAAAATGAGAATTTGCCAATACCATTAATTGCTGGCTCGGCCTTGTTATCCATCGCTTTATTGGCAGCTTTACTATCGCTTTTCCTTCAATACCGTCCCAAGGGCAAGGCCTCAAAACGCCGCAAAAAGACAACTTACGTCAACGTCAATCCTAAAAACCCACCCGACAACTTCTTTGAGGGCAATGGCAATTCCTTCGGTGCGGACACCAAAACCAGCAGTGAGATTAATGACAATTGGGAGGATGATTTCGCGTCTTCTTTGCCCGTACAAGCTACCTCCCGCATCCCGAACGCAGACTCAATTATGAGTTTAATTGAAAGTCTCCGCGATGACGATCCCCGTACCCGCAGACGGGCGGTTTGGAAGCTGGCACAGATGTCTGATTCTAGGGCAATGCAGCCTTTAGTCGATAGCATGATGGATGGGGATTCCTACGAACGTAGTTTAACCCTAGAAGCTCTCGCTCAAATCTGCACCCGCTCCCTGCGACCGATGAACCAAGCTTTGGCTATCTCTCTCCAGGATAAAAATCCCCAAGTGCGGAAAAATGCCATTCGCGATCTAACTAGACTCTACGATGTCATGTCTCAGATCAGTCAATTAATTTGTCATGCCCTTGATGATTCCGATGAGGAAGTGCAGGAAACGGCACGCTGGGCAATTAGACAGTTAAATCTGCAATTAGCTCCCCGTTTAGATATTGCTCCCCTGGAAACCACCGGTGAACCAGAAGATGATGATGTACAGGATACTTCCTTCACCGAAACCACACTGACTTTCACCGAAACCACATCCACTGAGGTGCAAAATTGAGTCGAAAACTGTTATTTATCTCCACCCCCGTGGGATTTCTGGGTTCGGGGGGCGGCGGTGGCGTAGAATTAACTCTTTATAATCTCGCTCGCACTCTGACCAGGCAAGGCTATCTGGTGCGGGTAGTGGCTCCAGAAGCCTCGCAGTTGCATGATATTCCCTTAATCACTATAGCAGGAAATGCCCAGATTTCCGCCCAAAGTCAGGGCCAGCAAGCCCCGATTTTAATGCCCGAAAATGCCGTTTTGGCCAATATGTGGCACTACGCCCAATCAGTACAAAGTCAGTATGATTTAATTGTTAATTTTGCCTACGATTGGCTCCCTTTTTATCTCACTCCTTTTTTTGCCACTCCCGTCGCCCATTTCGTCAGCATGGCTTCCGTTTCTTTGGCGATGGATCATATTATTGAAAAAACCTATAGCAGTTTTCCCCATTTACTCGCTTTTTACACCCTCGCCCAAGCGGAAACTTTCTCCCTCTCTCCCCCCTATCGCTGTTTGGCTAGTGGTTTAGACCTATCTTTGTATCAGTTTCGGGCCGATTCCTCCCCCTGTCTAGCCTGGGTGGGACGGATTGCCCCAGAAAAAGCTTTAGAAGATGCGATCGCTGCTTGTCAACAGTTAGGTGTGCCTTTACGCGTTTTCGGTCATATTTCCGATCCTCTCTACTGGCAAAATTTACAGGATACCTACAGTTTCGATTTAGTCGATTATCGCGGGTTTTTGCCCACTGGGAGCCTACAAAAAGAGCTAGGCGACTGTTTTGGCCTGTTGATGACCCCGCGCTGGGTTGAGGCTTTTGGTAACGTGGCTATTGAAGCTTTGGCCTGTGGTGTTCCCGTAGTTGCCTATCGTCGCGGTGGTCTGGTAGAAATTATTGAAGATGGAAAAACTGGGTTTTTAGTTGAACCCGATAGTATCGAGGGATTAGTTACAGGAATTAAAAATTTAGACCAGATCGATCGATATTTTTGTCGTGCAGTAGTCGAGCAAAAATATTCCCTAGAAGCTTTAGGAAATCGAGTTATTGCTTGGTTTGAAGAAATTTTTACTCGCAGTCAAAAATAAATAGGCTCTCTTGGTTTAGTCTGGTTAAATCTTTATCCCAGAAGGGTTCGGGATCAACCACAGAGACACAAAGAACACAAAGATTGATCGATCCTATGATAAGTTATACCATTTCTCTAAATGAAAACTACACATCGAATTTAAGTCACCCTTTTTAAGGGGGATTTAGGGGGATTAAACTTCTGTAGTCAGACTTTGGAGAATTGGTATTAAACTTATCACACAGAACCTAGAAGAGCCAAAAACGCCTACCTCAAACTAATGGGTAGGCGTAGTTTATCGGTTACTCTACCTAAACTCTCTGTAAAACTTTGGCATAGACAAAATCAGCCAACTGTGTACCTGACCAGAAACCGTGGTCACCGTCCCATTGAAAGTGAACTCCCAGATAAACACGGCTGCGACCATTTTCCAAAGCCGCCGAACTAAAACTATTATAGGTGCGTTTAATCCCCTCGGCGTTAGGATCGTCCGTGTCGGCGGTAAAAGTGACGTTATCAGTACCAAAGAAATTACGCATAATCCCAGCGTGGGCCGCCCCAAAAGTGGCATGACCAGAAACATAGGCAGGGAAAGCGGGACTAAAACGCTGACCGGCGGTATTAATTGATAGGGGTTGCCAATTGGGATCAGCTTCGGTTAAAAGATTACCATCTTGATCGGCCAGACGGATCGCTGTTTCCGGTCGCCAGAGATTAATCGGCAGCCGGTACTTAGCATCCCACGCCACAATAGCGGCATCACCCATGACTAAACCCACTAGGGCAAATAAACGCGCTGTTTCCAGTAGAGATAAATTTCTTTGTTGGGCAACAATTTGGGTAATGCGGAACAGATGGCCGGGGGGTTTATAGGTTCCATCCACATCATTCGCCCAGAAAAAGGCAATTCTAGTCTGTGCAGCAGTACGCGCAGAGGAATTGGCCGCCCCTAACAGTTTGACTTCGTTAAACTGGGCCGCATATTCAGGACTACGGAGAAGGTCGATTTTATTAGCATAGTTACCCGGAAAGGGCGGCCGAAATTGACTCCCAGAAGTCATGACAAAGGGAGTCACGTCCGGCCATTGGGGGGCAACCGCATCCCCGGATCCTGTCGGTCGCCAATCCCCCGGCTGATTACCCGGTTTATACAGGGGAGGTTGGTCAGAACCGTCATTCTGACGCAGGGTGAGAATGGAATCGGCCACGGCCTGCCCAAAGGTTTTACCTTTGGTATCGGCATCGGACATCTTAACCACGTTTAATCTTTGCAGGGATGTATCCAAAGCAGTATTAAAAGTCATGGTCAGATTGACATAAATCCGGCTAAGAATACGATGGGCCGCATAAACCGCCGCTATTTCAGGAGAAGTACTGGGATCAGGCTTTAACTTTAAATTGCTAGGATAGGGACTGTATAAATTCCCCGAAAGGGCATTAATGGCGTTAAACATCGCCACCTGTAACATCGCCCCCGCCCGGGCAATCGGTGTCGGACCGCCACCAATTTTCCGAATAGTTTCTAAAAAAACGTCATTCCACTCGATAATTACGTTCATATCGTTACCTCCTTTAATATCGCAACTTTGACTTAACAGCCCCAGTCTATTGAATAATTTCAATAGTAACCATAGAAGTTTAGGCTATTAACAAGAAGTTAAGTGACGTAAATCCCACTTTAAAGCACTGGCAATTTGTCAACTACTTTTTACAAAAATTAACTATTGCAGTTATTACTTATCAGATTTGACTGTTCAGTTCACTGATGACTGTTGACTGATAACAGAAAACCCTGCCACGTGCCACTTTTCTAGATCGATTTAGCCTGATTGACGATTCGATCGTAAAATAGCAACAGATCAAGAGAGTACAGGTCAAATATGCCGAAATTTGTTGTCTGGGGTAGTTATTGTGAAAACGTGCTGGAAAAACGCGCACCCTATCGTCAAGCGCATCTAGAGGGATTAAATCAACAGAAAGAACGAGGAATTCCCGTTACTATCGGACCAACGGCAGATTTAAGCCAAGTTTTCGCAATTTATCAGGCAGCCAGCGAGTCGGAAGTGCGAGAATTAGACGATGGGGGTTCAGTTGTCATTATTCTCAGTTGTAAACATCGAAAAAATGCTTAAGGCAGACTATAATATAAGTCCCTCTCCTTTAGATTGATCCCCAAAGAGTGAAAAAATGGTAAATAACCAAATTGATTTACGGTGGTGGCTACTTAGTAACTTGGCAAATGTTCAATCTTTGTCAATTATTTACAGAATATCGGTAATAGTCACTTTTATTATCTTTATTTTTTGCGCTTTTTCTCCTCTCATATTCCTGAGAACTCCCACGGGTAAGATACAG
>NZ_JADBTR010000122.1:0-34493 GCF_020246065.1 Microcystis sp. M144S2 | reverse complement strand
TCGCCCCTACAGGACGCGGGCCGATGAAGACGCAAGGTTTTGAAGCACGATTCTCTCAAAATCTTGCACCTGTTTCGCGAGAAAAGCCACAAAACCCTTACCTTGCCTACATTTCACCTTTATTCAGCAAGCCCTAATTAGTCTGTTTTTTCTTGACTCGATCGCAATTAAGCGATCGAGTTTTTTTGATAAAAAAACATCACTTCGGGTTAATACGGAGTGAAACCCAACCACCGAGGATCTATTACCCTCTCCCTACAGGAATCGCACTTGGCACGACCAGAAACTGCCCGATGTTGCTTACCACTTTCTAGCCGTTTTGTCAACACCCTATAGAATTAAATATCATACCAGACGATAAATGATAACTATAAATAATCAATGGTCGTAAAGAAGAGACAGCTGCAATAGGATTAATGCAGTCTTTCTGAACTTTTTTAGAGATCATGAAAACCTTACCTATGTCTTTGGTGTTAGCGGGAATTAGTAGTTCACTTGTGCTAACGGGGGGGGGGTAAACCCTGTCCGCGCGGCGGTTCTGATCGGGAATCTCCCGCAAACGAATGATGATAATAGTACTACTTTAAGTGGTGTTAATACTGTAAAAGCACTCGCCTTTACCCTGCCCGCGGGTAACAATTACAGCCTCGACAACGCCATCCTGCGACTCAGGGCCTACGAAACCGGAGAGGCTCCCCTCGTCCAGATCCGCAATGATGTCGGGGGTAGCGATCCGGGCAGTACCGTCCTCGCCAATTTCACCAATCCCACCCCTCAAGGAGCGGGAGACTTTAACTACACCTTCACTCCCACTGGCCCCCTCACGTTTACCGCCGGTACTAAATACTGGTTATACGTTACCGTTACCAGTGGAACTTTCCAATGGCGCGGTTCTAGTCCTGGTATAACCCCGACGGGCATCGCCACGTCCTCGGGAGCCAGGTCTAGTAATAACAGTGGAGCGATTTTCGTTAGCAGTATCACTTTAAACAGTTTCCAGATCAACGCAACCGAGATAACCAGCCCGGTGGCCAGCACTCCCGAACCTAGTGCGATCGCGGCGTTGTCCCTGTTCGGATTGGGATTACTGGGGGTTAAAGGTCGTCGGAACGAGGGATAAGTTGCCGGTGGTTAGGTTGAACAGAGTGAAACCCAACCACCGAGGATCTATGTCGGGTTTCGTTGCCTCAACCCGACCTACGAATTTACTATACAAACGGGGAAACTTTTAAGGATTAGGGATCGATCGCACCAGCAGAGTCAGAATACTGGTTAATACTGCCACTACCACGGGAATAATCAACGATTTTGCCCCCTTAAGGTCAGAGACATCCTGAATTAAAGCGTCCTGTGTTCCCTCTACTTTTTCCAATCGCCTATCAATAATCTTGAGTTCGGTTTTCACCTCGGCCATATCTACTTTTAGATCGGTGAAATCTTTCTGTAAAGAGTCTAATTTTTCCGTGATATTTGTCAGGATAATTTCTAGGGAATCGGTGACGGGGGCTTGACTCATCTGAATTTCGGGGAATATTCGATCGCTCGGTGATATTGTAGGCTGATAATCGTTGCCGTTTCCTCTCTCTTATAACAAAGAAAAAACGACTGCCCCCGCCGTTGGTGGAGATTTCGACTAATAATCAATAGATCAAAGCAAAAGTAACTGGATTTCCTGAGAAAGTGGCTAATACTAAATCAGGCTATTAAAAACTGATTATTTATTCCCCTTTGCCTTTTGCCTCATGCCTTTTGCCTAAAACCCATAACTTTTGTACCTCACTAGACTGAAAAACGCTATAGTATAAGCTCTTGTGCAAAAACAAAAGAGTTGAGCGGAAACACTCAACTCCTTGGTTATCTATGCTTGATTCTATAAAGTGTTATTGTGACTGCCAAAAACTTGCGCTTTTAGTGCATCAATTTCGGCTAATAACTCGCGGCGATTTTCATCCTTGAGCAGATAGCGCCAGACAAACCAACCAGTATAAACGATCCCAACTAATTGTAGGATAGGAGCAAGGAGGGGAATATCATCGATCGCATCTAAAACCGCTAGGGTAACTTTCACGGTGACAAAACTCGCTAAAATTGCCCCCAGAACGATTAAAGGTTTTTTGTATCCAGAGAAGAAACCACCGATATAATCGGGGACGTTAGCCAGATAGGACATCACCGAATCCCAAACGGGTTCTACATATTCAGACCAAATCTGTTCGGTGCTGCTGCTGGGTTTGCTCAGAGACCCGGGTGAATCCGTTCTAATCGGATTTTTGGTCTCGGTGGGTTGCATTGATTCCATATTAACTGATCCTCATCATAAAGGTTAGACAGTGCGCGAATACGACCAACGGGGGTCAATTTTAACAGACTTAATAGACTAACTCGCTGTTGCCCATATTATCGGATAATTGCGATAGTAGGCGGAAAGTTTCTCAACAACTATTAAGAATCAAGGATTTAGCTTCTCAATTTTATCGTCAGTCTGACCGCAATTCTCTATTCTAACAGCAGGTAGCGATCGGAGTTGAGGAATCAGGGGGCGTCAGTTGGGTGCTGGGGATTGGTTGTTAGGATTACCAGATAAGATAATTAAATGCAGACTAAATATCTTCGAGATGCGTTCTATGGACTCCACAGTTAGCTTGCTTACCCGCATTACTCAAACACCTGGCCAGTGTGGTGGTCGTCCTTGTATTCGGGGGATGCGAATTCGAGTAACGGATATTTTGGAAATGTTGGCGGAGAATGTGAGTATAACTGAAATTTTAGAAGACTTTCCCGATTTGGAACTCGCAGATATCCAAGCTTGTTTACTTTTTGCAGCACGGTGTACGGATTTTCCTAAACTAACGGCATGAAAATTTGGATTGATGCTCAACTACCTCCAACTCTAGCAAGCTGGTTATCAGCGACCTTTGATTTAGAAGCATCGTCCCTGCGAGACTTATCCCTTCGAGATGCTCAAGATATCGATATCTTTGCAGCAGCGCGAGCGGAAAATGCCGTGATTATGACCAAAGATAGTGACTTTATTGATTTGGTTTGTCGTCTGGGAACACCTCCTCAAATTTTATGGTTAACCTGTGGTAATGTCACAAATCAGAATCTGCGGCGATTACTGACAGCTACTTTACCCGATGCGTTGAAACAACTAGAGCAGGGAACAATAATTGTAGAGATTAGCAATACTCCTTAAAATCCTCCCCTATTCCTGGATAAGTTGCATGGGTGCGGTGCGAGGATCGATGATTTTCTGCCCTAAACCCGAAAATTTGACCGCTAGATTCATTTTTTTACCCGTACCGAGGATATGGGTCACTTCTCCTTCTCCAAAAGTAGAGTGTAACACTCGATCGCCTACCTGCCATTTTCTTTGATCAGAGACAGCTTTTTCCATAGGAACCACTTTTGGGGTCTTTTTCGGTTTCAGGTTGCTTGTGAGCAATTCTGGGGGCAATTCCTGCAAAAATTGGGAAGCTACCTTCATCTCTTTATTCCCCCAGACATATCTTTCTTTTGCGTAGGTTAAAAATAATTGTTCCTTGGCCCGAGTCACTCCCACATAACACAAACGGCGTTCTTCCTCAAGGGCAATGGGATCGTTTAAACTACGATTATGGGGAAAAATGCCCTGTTCTAAACCGACTAAAAAGACGATAGGAAACTCTAAACCTTTGGCCGAATGAAGGGTCATTAACGAGACTTTTTCTTGACCTTCCTGAAGATTGTCTAAATCCGAGGCTAAACTAGCACTAGCGAGAAATTCCTGGAGATTGGTTTCTTCGTTTTCCTCTTGGAATTGTACCACAGCGCTATACAATTCTTGAATATTCTCGATGCGGGTATCAGCTTCCTCGGTTCCCTGCTGTTTTAATTCATCGATATATCCCGAATCTTCCATGATTTGGTCTAGGATTTCACTAGCGGATAAATCGGTGATTTTTTCTTGCAGGTTTTGGATAATTTTAGCTAACTTATTGATGCTTTTAGTCGCACGACCGGCGAGAGTATTAACGGAAGTTTCATCGCTGATAATTTCCCATAAAGGTACTCCTAATTCTTGGGCAGCTTTGAGCAAATTATCGATTGTGGTTTTACCGATACCGCGCCGGGGAGTGTTAATAATTCTCAGTAAACTAACGGTATCGGCAGGATTGGCAATCACTCGTAAATAAGCGATCGCATCTTTAATCTCCTGTCGATCATAGAATTTAAATCCCCCGACAATATTATAGGGAATATTATTGCGAATTAACCCATCTTCAAAGGGACGAGATTGGGCGTTAATTCGGTAGAGAATGGCAAAACTACCCCAATTTAATTCGGGGTTTTCTTGAGTAAATTCTCGAATTTTATCGATAACAAAAGCCGCTTCTTCCTGTTCATCTCTAGCTTTAAAAACATAGATACTATCGCCCCCTTCTCTGGTGGGAACAAGGACTTTATCGATTCTTTGACTATTCTTTTCAATTAACTTATTGGCTGCTTGCAGAATATTCTCCCGTGAACGATAGTTTTCCTGTAGTTTCACCATCGTGCGAGTATCATCATCGGGTAAACCATCACCAAAGTCCGCTTGAAAATTGAGCAGAATAGTGAAATCGGCCATCCGAAAACTATAGATAGATTGGTCGGCATCACCTACCACAAAAATAGATCGATCCGTCCAATTCCACTCACTTTTTTTCGTTTCACCATTGGTGGATAAAAGCCGAATTAACTCGTACTGAATCCGGTTAGTGTCTTGGTATTCATCGACTAAAATATGCTTAAATTGCGTGTGCCAATAACCGAGAATAGATTCATTTTGCTGAAAAAGACGGACTGGAACCAGTATCAAATCATCAAAATCTAGGGCATTATTTTGCGCCAATTGCATCTGATAAGCCTGATAAACCTCAGAAATAACCTTTCCCCGAAAATGAGGGTTTTCTCTGGCGTAATCCGTGGGGGTTAAACCTAAATTTTTAGCATTACTAATCGCATAACGCAGATTGCGAGCATCAAATTTTTTATCGTCTAAATTCATCTGTTTAGTGACGATATTTTTCACTAAACTCTGGGCATCAGATTCGTCCATAATCGAGAAATTTCTTTGCCAACTATGACCATATTCATCCTGATATTTATTAATGTCATAGCGCAAAATTCGACCGCAAAGACTGTGAAAAGTCCCGATCCAGAGTTTTTTAGTATAATGCCGATAAACTTGAGAAAAGAGTTTTTTCTGTTCGTATTCTTCTAAAAGTTCTAATCTTTGACCGTATTTTTCCTGTGCTTTCTGTTGAGCAAAAGTTTTTTCAATTCTAGTTTTCATTTCCCGGGCCGCCTTATTGGTAAAAGTGACCGCGAGAATATTTTCTGGATCGACCCCGTGATGACGGATCAAATGGGCGATACGATAGGTTAAAGCGCTGGTTTTTCCCGATCCTGCTCCAGCAACCACCAACAAAGGGCCGCAAAAATGCTCAACAGCGATGCGCTGGGAAGGATTGAGTTGTTCTAAATAATCGGCTGTGACTGTCATAATCTTTCCATATAGCTCTGCGACCTCTATTACTCAGGCTACATCATCGAGACGGGGATCGGGCATTAGTCAACCCCTTGAAGAGATAAAAATTTTTTGGGCTAGTTTGTTTCAAATCGCTCAAGATTCTAAGTTGTCCTCTACAATGGAATTAGCGGAGACGAAAGTTTCCGTTCACTCCTCACACCACACTCCGTCCGGACAATGTTCGGGCGGTTTCTTATTGAAAATACTTGATCTCTACAAATTCCCTGTTACACTGTATGATCAAAGATTTCTTGGAATCTTTTTACGTTCAAATGTACTACTATGTGAGGGACATCACTTGTCTAAACGTTATTTGTTCACCTCGGAATCGGTTACAGAGGGACATCCCGATAAAATTTGTGACCAGATTTCTGATACCATTCTCGATGCTCTGTTATCCCAAGATGACCACAGTCGTGTAGCGGCTGAAGTGGTTGTCAATACAGGGTTAGTCTTGATTACCGGTGAAATCACCTCGAAAGCGCAAGTTCATTTCGTCAATTTAGTTCGCAGTAAAATCGCTGAAATCGGTTATATCAACGCAGATAACGGATTTTCCTCGAATAGTTGCACCGTTTTAGTCGCTTTAGACGAACAATCTCCCGATATTTCCCAGGGTGTCACGGCTGCTCAGGAAAATCGCGAACTTCTCAGCAATGATGAACTCGATAAAATTGGTGCGGGAGACCAGGGTATTGTCTTCGGTTTCGCTTGCAATGAAACCCCCGAATTTATGCCCTTACCGATTAGTTTAGCCCACCGCATCGCTCGCCGTTTAGCGGCAGTCAGAAAAACGGGTGAACTGTCCTATCTGCGTCCCGACGGTAAAACGCAAGTATCGGTCATTTATGAAGATGGTCGTCCCGTGGGTATCGATACTATCCTTGTTTCTACCCAACACGATGCTACTATCGGCGATATCACCGATAATGATCTCGTCCAACAAAAGATTAAAAGTGATCTCTGGGAAGCGGTAGTACAACCGGTCTTCAGCGATTTAGAAATTAAACCCGATGCCAATACCCGTTATCTGGTTAATCCCACTGGAAAATTCGTCATTGGTGGACCCCAAGGCGACGCGGGATTAACGGGACGGAAAATTATCGTCGATACCTACGGTGGCTATTCTCGTCACGGTGGCGGCGCTTTCTCCGGTAAGGATCCTACCAAAGTCGATCGCTCCGCGGCCTATGCTTGCCGTTATGTGGCCAAAAATATCGTCGCTGCTGGTTTGGCCGATAAGTGCGAGATTCAAGTGGGTTATGCGATTGGGGTAGCTCGTCCGGTGAGTGTCTTCGTGGAAACCTTTGGCACTGGCAAAGTCGCCGATGATGTGATTCTGGACTTAATCAATAAATACTTTGAACTCCGTCCGGCTGGTATTATCCAAACCTTTAACCTGCGCGGTTTACCCAGTGAAAGAGGCGAGCGTTTTTACCAAGATGTAGCCGCTTATGGTCATTTTGGTCGCAATGATCTCGATTTACCCTGGGAACAAACCGATAAAGCCGCTATCCTCAAAGAAGCTTTGACTTCTGCGGTGGTATAGGGTTAAAAATTAACTGAAAATTTTGATTCAGGAATAGAGTTTCAGGCTCTATTCCTTTTTTATACTAAATTCGTTGAGTATAGGCTACTTAGGGTTTGCGGCAAAAAGTTTTTCGTGGGGGTAGGGTGTGGGGTGTGGGGTGTAGGGTTTTACCGATTTTCAGGGGGTCAATTACCTAATTTTCAGGGAAAAAGTGCCTAAATTTCCCCCCCGATCACCCCAAGATCTGGCACTTTTTGATGGGAAAAAAGTCTAAAATTCTTATCCAACAAGGTTTTTAGATTTATTCAGCACACCCTACTTATGAGAAGAGGCAAAAGCGGGAATAAATAATCAGATTTTCTAACCTGAAGATTAATCTTCAGTATGCTAGGCTAAAATCTAAAAGAATAACCAATTTTTAGCTTTAATTGACTTTGATCATGGCTATTAGTGGCAATATCTCCCTCGATACCGAAATCGATCACACCTTGACGATTAATTTGCTGACGAATTCCCATTCCAGTGCGAATTAAAGCACCACCATTACTATTATCGCTGGTAATTACGCCCAATTCTGCTAGAAAAGTTTGATCGAAGCGTTTCGGATAACCAATCGGTCGGGAGTAACCGAGAATTGCAGCGGGTAAAAAAGATCGATCGCCGTTATCGGGGTCAGTTTTTATGTTTAAATCGAGATTAAGATGCAAGCGATCAAATTGACCAACAGTTTTACTGGCAATTCCCCGCAGACGAAAATCTAATCCCCCGGCATTATTTCCCGTCGGTAATCCTAAATCGGTACGAATAGCAAAAGCGGGGACATTATCGTATTCTCGATTGAAATTATAGAAAAAACCTACAGATAAATTTCCCACATCAAAATCCGTATCATCACTATTCACTCGTCCTCCTACTTGCGGATCGATGCCGATAATAATATGACCATTGCGAATAATACCGTTGAGGTATTCAATATCAAACTCACCACCGACATTGCTGTTTTCAGGAAAGACTAGACTTCCTCCAAATTCTATCGATTGTTCCCCAAAACCCATACTTTCAGAATCATCAAAAGAAAGGGGACGACCGGAATCAAGATTGTTATGATCGTTGGCAAAAACTGGATTGGTAAAACTGGCAACTAAACCCACGGCAATTAATAAAAATCTTCTCATTTTGTCGGTTCCTCTTGATCATTGCTGTGGTCAGGTTTTTTCTCCGTATTAGCAGGGTTTTCTGGGGAGTGATTTTCGTGGTTATGGTGTTGGTGATCTCCTCCCTCATCTACTTGAGAATTATCGGGTTTTTTCTCAGAATTATCAGGATTTTCGTGATTATGACCTTCGTGAGAAATATCTGCTGGCATTAATCCCATACCCGGAATTCCTGACTGAAAACGATGATCATGTAGTCCTTCACCACCATAATTTTTTCCTGCTTCCATTTCCCGATGATTAGCAGCCATTACTAACCAAATAGCGCGGGTAATTTGTTCGTCTTTTTGTTGGGGAGTTAGCCAATCTGATGCCAGAATATCATTAACCATATCGTGCAACATATGCAGGTTATCGAAGGTGTTAGATATTGCAGGAAAACGTCGGGCAAACTTGGGACTAAGTTCGGCAAACATGGGCATAAAAGCTCGATCGGTGCGATATAATTCCTTAGTATGATATTGTTTACCCACCTGTTTATAAGCCTGTTTTTGTTCCTCTAAAGTTTTCTCATAAAGCAAGTCATACATTGTTCCTTGTAGCCAATGGTAGCCCCAAAATAAGCCATTTACTTTCGGATATTTCTGCCGAAAAGCTTTAGAATAGGGCTGGGAATCCAGATAACCCATATTCATCGGTAATCCAGTAATAGCATAGGGAACTTTTGTCAAGTAAAATTGATATAATTTTTCAATTTCTGCTTCTTTTTCATCATTAGTTAATTTGCTGCTGGCTAAAACATCAACGGTTTGAGCATGGAAAATATGCGCCCACTCGAAAACCTGTTCTAAAACACCGTATTTTCTGCCAAAAGTTGGGGAGATATTACCCTCGTCGGGCATAAATTTAGGCGGATTTTTTAAAACCCAATTAATTTTTTGGTATGTCTTAGTTTCTAAATCTTTCGCTTTTCCTGTTACGATATCTTCGTAGGCAAAGGCATGACCAACAGCGATCGCATTCAAATCTAAAGCTAAATCTCTGACATTATAAATGGCATTGTTATAAACCCCTCTTTGGGGATAAATATGATTACGTTGCTTGTTATACATCCAAGCTGGTATATTGTCAGGAATTGCTTGTAAAGTCTGAGGTTGAGGTGACTGAGTATGTAAATGTTGAGCAATTACAGGAGTAGAAATTAGTGCTACAGTTACCAATAAAATTAACTTTTTCATGATAGTTAAACCTTGAGATTAGGGCAAATAAATTGATTGTCTTTTGCTGGTGTATCCGTCCATCCTTGCAGGGTTTCGGTTAATTGTTGACGCAATAAAAGCAATTGTTCCACTTGTCGATCGATCTCAGCAATATGTTTAATTAATTTTTCCTGAATATCTCCACAGGGTAACTCGCCCTGGTCATGAATTACTAAACATTCGCGGATCTCTTGCAGACTTAAACCCAAGGATTGCAATCTTTTGACAAATAGCAAGCGATGGACAGTATCGGGAGTAAATAGGCGAAATTGTCCCTCTGTCCTCTCAGGAGAATGAATTAGTCCTAATTCCTCGTAATAACGAATTGTTTTAATTGAAACGCCACTTTCTAGGGAAAGTTGACCGATTTTGAGCATTATTTTTGCTCCTTAATCCTATCGTTACTCCATGATAAAATCTCCCCTTGACTGGAGAATCAAGGGGGGGAAAGAAATATTTTTTTAACTGACTTTACACTCAACTCCAAAACCGACCAAGAGAACTTTTTCTAAGGGTTCTCCCTCCTGGGGACGTTGATAGTTAATAATTTTGCGAATTCGCAGGTCTGGATTGATTAAAGTAATTGAATCCACGGAAACACTGCGAGTATAATTAGTGGTCATTAATAACTCTCTGGTGGTGGAATCAAAGCGAAAAGCGGAGATAATTGGTCTTGCTTCTTCGTAGGCGCGATCACGAAGATAATCCCCTTCTAAATAACCATTATTTTCTGCTTTAACCACAAATAAAAGATTAAGATTTTGTCGTACTTCTTCCCCTTTTTCCGAGATGGTATAGAAACCTAAATTAAACCCGGGGATACTTTCTAAATCGGCAATATCAACATAGTTATTATCTCTCAGAACTTTCTGTTTAATCTCCCTGGTGAGGGGTTGGATGAGAAATTCAGTGCGGGAACGTTCCACTTCTTGAGCAGCTAGATAATGATAGGTTCTTTCCGTTTGCCAACTACCGACACAATAGGCAAAAAATTGCTGAAAAATTTCGGTATTCATAGATTTAATTCTCCTGTTGCCAGTATCTTAATCTTGAGTTATTCTATCACTAAGTTGTTCCCTATTTTCAAAACCATAACAATCTCGAACCAGATAAAGTGGCCTACCCTTTACTTCTTCATAAACCCTGCCAATATATTCGCCAATAATACCAAGAGTGAGTAGTTGAATTCCTCCTAAAAATAAGACAGCAACCATCAGAGAAGCGTATCCGGGTACATCGATTCCTAAAATAATAGTCCTGAGAATTAAAAAACTAGCATAAACAAGACTAACAAGTGCAATGATAAATCCTACATAGGTCCAGACTTTCAGAGGTAAAAAACTAAAAGAGGTAATACCATCAATGGCAAAATTCCATAATTTCCAGTAATTCCATTTAGTTTGTCCTTGATACCGGGGTTCTCGATCGAATAAAATTGATGTCTGTTTATATCCCACCCAAGCAAATATTCCTTTCATAAATCTTTGACGTTCGGGCATCTTTTTAATTGATTCTACCACTCGGCGATCAATCAAGCGAAAATCTCCCGTATTAGGGGGAATAGGAACCCGACTTAATTTATTAATGACTTGATAGAAACCTTCTGCGGTGAAACGTTTCAACCAACTTTCGCCAATTCTAACCCGACGGGACGCATAAACCACATCATAACCCTGCTGCCATTTTTCGAGCATTTCGGCAATTAATTCGGGGGGATCTTGTAAATCAGCATCAATAGGAATGACTGCCATTCCTTGACTGTAATCAATTCCTGCTGACATGGCAATATCTTTACCAAAATTCCGGGATAAATTAACCACTTTAATTTGTGGGTAACGTTGATGATATTCCAGGAGATTTTTGAGAGTATTGTCACGACTACCATCATTGACGCAAACGATCTCATAACTGATATTTAGTGCCTCTAAAACCGCTAAAAGTTGCCTAAAGAGAGCATCGATGTTTTCTTCTTCGTTATAAAGAGGAACAACAACAGATATTTTCACGGGTATTTGATTTGATAGCATATTAATTTACCAAAAAATTAGAGAAATTTTCTAACAAATGTCAGCAATCAAAACTTGTTCGTACTTAGCTGCCGCTTGCTGCCAAGTATAATTATCTTCGATTAATTTGCGAGCATTTCTAGATAATTTTTCTCGCAACTCTGCCGATTCAAAAAGACTACTAATCGCCGTACAATATTCCTCAATACTATTAGCCCTTAAGGCTGCTAAAGGAACATTATTTCCTTCAACTGTTAATCCTTCTAAACCTCGATCGCTGGCTACCACTGGCACCCCCGCAGCCATAGATTCTAGGGTTTTAAACTTCATTCCAAAACCTGTTCTTAGGGGAATAACTGCCACAGTTGCCTGATGAAGATAGGTGGTCATTGATGGTACTCGTCCCGTCACAATTACTCCTTTTAACTTAGTTAATTCTTGCACTTCTAGGGATGGATTAGCACCGACTAGAGTTAAAGTAGTCTCGGGATAAGTAATTTGAATACGAGGTAAAATTTCCCTAGCTAAAAAACAGGCCGCATCGATATTAACCCAATAATCTAACCCACCGATAAAAACTAAATTATGTCCAGCAGGATCCTGGGAACGATAGGGAAACAAATCTAAATCTACTGCATTAGGAATTAAATAAATCTCTCCATTGGGGGCAAATTCTTCCATTTGTTTTTGATCATCATCGGTAGTGACGACAATTTTTGAGAATTTCTGCACAGTTTTTTGTTCGTAGCGACCCATGAGAGGAAGGTAGAGACGATCCCGTAATTCTTGACTAGAAACCCCAATTTCTAATTGACTTTTGCAGGTTTGATAGAGGGAACTATGCACATCAATTACTGTCCTAATTTGCTGTTGCCATTGGGGACGAATATAAATTTCATTAACACTATGTTCACTGGTAATTACTGAGAATTTTTGACTATTAACTGCCCTATCTATCCAGTTCTGCATCTCTTGAGAATAGCCAAAAAGTACATTGGGAGGGGTTCCCGTTTGCAGGAATTGAGCTAATCTTTGCAGTTTAGCAATTATTCCAGTTTTGGCATCTCGAGGACGGGGAAAAACTACCAATTCACTAACAAAGTTACCTAACTTTTCTACCTCCTCATCGCTGACATCAGCAGTACGCTGAACGATGAGAGTAATATCATGATTTTTGCTGAGATACTTGAGTAAATTAAAAGTTCTGCCCTGAGTTCCCCCTCTGGTTGGTGGATAGGGGAAGGCGGAACTAATCATTAAGATATTCATAGCTATTCCTCTAAACGATTTTCTACCATCATGCGGACAATATCGGTCATTTTGTATCGTGCTTGCCAACCTAATTTTTCCTTAGCTTTGTTGGGATTGCCGCGACTAATGGCTAAATCTGTTGGTCTTAATAAACTTTGATCGGAAATTACATGATCTGGCCAATTTAAGCCAACAGTAGCAAAAGCTGTGGCGACAAAATCCTCCAGTTTTGAACTTTCTCCCGTGGCAATGACGTAATCATCGGGTTGCTCCTGTTGCAGCATTAAATACATCGCTTCAACGTACTCTGGCGCCCAACCCCAATCCCTTTGAATATCCATATTTCCTAAGTGTAAAGTCTCGGTACTTCCCCGGGCAATTTTAGCCACGGCAGCGATAATTTTTTGGGTAACAAAGCGATCGGGACGCAGGGGAGATTCATGATTGAAAAGTATGCCTGAACAGGCAAAAATTCCGTAGGCTTCTCGATAATTAGCCACTTCCCAAAAAGCCGCCGATTTGGCCACAGCGTAGGGACTGCGAGGACGAAAAGGGGTATTTTCGTCGGCAGAATTATCGCCGATATCCCCGAAACATTCACTCGATCCTGCATTATATAATTTAATTTCTGCTCCGGTAAATCGAATTGCTTCTAAGAGATTTAAGGTTCCCGTGGCAATACTTTCTAAGGTTTCCACCGGCTGCTCGAAGGATAAACCCACAGAACTTTGTCCAGCCAAATTATAGACCTCATCGGGCTGAATTTTAATTAAGACTTGTAGGACACTGCGAAAGTCGTTCAGTGCCATCGATTCTAGTTTTACCTGTTCCTTGATTCCCAAACGTTTCAGGTTACTAAAAGAGGACATTTGGGCATCCCGGGAGGTGCCACAAACTGTATAGCCAGCTTTTAACAGTAATTCGGCTAGGTAGGCTCCATCCTGGCCCGATATACCACAAATTAACGCTTTTTTACCCATTTATTTACAATAATTTACTTTTGAGGGGTTAACATCGCCTTGGCGGCCTCGCTTAAATAACCGATTTGTCCGTAGGCATAGAGAAGATTCTCAAACCTTTTAGCGGGATCATTGATAAATTTGACAGATTTAACCAATCCTCTCACCAAACGCTCACCTCCTCGCCTAAATTGAGCCAATCCCGTCCTTCCTGCCACTTCTTCCCGGTAGTGTTCGCTGATGCCTTGCCACCAACTGCGACGCATAAACCATTGACGATTGATTCTTTCCGGGGCAACATTGTGTTCCACCAATGCTTCGGGAAAATAGCCCACTTGCCATCCCTGGGCGAGTGCCAGTTCTGTAGTGTATAATTCCTCATTAGAGAGAAGTTTTTTGCCAATTCTTCCCAAATTAGGGTCAAAACCGCCAATTTTCTCCAAGAAATCTCGCCGAATCGAGTAATTAACCCCTCGCGGAGTTAAATTCGCCTGGCTAATGTATACCACATTGTCGCCCAAATCGAAAGCCCCTAAACCCCCTGCTAACTCATCGGATAACCAATTGGGTTGACTGTAGCCTTGCGGCCAAATTAAGGTGACTTTTCCCCCTGCTACTGCCAGTTTTTGGTTATTTTCGTAGGCATTTAACAGAATTTGCAACCATTGAGTACTTGCAATCGCATCGTCATCCAAATAGGCTAAAATCGGCGCTTTAGTTTCCTTCGCCCCGCGATTTCTGGCGGTAGATAGCCCTAAAATAGGTTCGTAAACGTATTTTAGCCGCCCATCTCCCAGACGCGACTGGGCCACTTGACGGGTTTTATCGGTAGATGCGTTATCAACCACTAAAATCTCACAATCTGCGCAAGTTTGCGCCAAAAGACTATCGATCGCTCCTGCTAGGTAGTGATCGCGGTTGTGGGTACAGATAATCCCTGCTATTTTAGGAGCCATGGCTATCAAGGTTACTCATTCAATACCCTAAAACTTAACATTCCTTTGGAAAAATGTAAAAATACTTTTAAAGCCGTCAGCCGTCAGCCGTCAGCCGTCAGCTAGACAATAGTGATGATAACTAGAAAAATGACCAATTAATTGCCGGTTCTTCGGTTTGTGTTATGCAATAGACGGGGTTATAAGAGATGAAACCATTATAGAGAAAGACATTTGGCTATTTTTGTCAATTGTTTTCCATCTAGAACGAATTAATCAATTAAGTCTCTGGCCAAATAAGGATGTAGTCTATTTATGCCACCCGCTCGAACCATACCAAGTAACGAAGAGCCTAATTGCCTTTCTCAAGTAACAAGCTGATAACTGATAACTGATAACTGATAACTGATAACTGATAACTGATAACTGATAACTGATAACTGATAACTGATAACTGAAATATTATGCCAAAAGTAAGTGTTTGTATTCCCACCTATAACCGCGCCGATTATCTCAGCTATTCGATTAATACTGTGTTGCGGCAGACCTATGAAGATTTTGAGTTAATTGTCTGTGATGATGGTTCTTCTGATCGTACCCCAGAAGTGGTGGCAGCATTTGAGGATTCGAGAATAATTTATCTGCGTCATCCTCAAAATATGGGCAGAAGTTTAAATATGCGATCGGGTTTTACCGCTGCTCGGGGAGAATATTTTATTAAATTCGATGATGACGATGGACTAACTCCTGAATTTTTAGCGAAAACTGTCCCTATTTTAGATCAAGAAAAAAACGTTGATTTTGTCTGTACAGATCACTGGATTATTGATAGATTTGGACAAAGAGTTGCATCAGCAACAAAAAAAAATTCAGCGAAATGGGGCAAAGATAGATTACAACAAGGGATTATTCCTGATTTAGAAAGACAAACTTTTTCCTGTAAAAGTTTACAGGTGGGTTCGACTCTTTTTCGTTATCAATCTTTAGCCGATGTGGATTATATGCGCCCTCAGGCGGATGGTTGTGAAGATTTTGATTTATTAGTGCGTTTAGCTTTAGCGGGAAAACAAGCTTATTTTCTGCCAGAATTATTAATGGAATATCGTTTCCATGGGGGGCAAACTAGCTTAAAACAAGCGGTTCACTTTTTGCAAGCAAACTTGTTTTGTACAGAAGGTTATCACTTTAATGATGTAAAATTAGAAGAAGAAAGAGTGAAAAGGACAGCTTTTTTACAGGAATGTTTGGGGATAAAATTAATTGAAAAGGGAGAAACCGAAGCCGGGCGAGTTTTAATAGAAAAAGCCTCGCAATTGTCAGGCAAATCCCCAAGGGCCAGACTGGGTTTACTGCTTTCCTATTTACCTCTAAACTTGAGACAATTAGCTTTTCAAGGTTTCCGTCAACTACGCCCCAAAGATTACGTCGAACAGGTGAGAGCCGTATAAACTATAACTTATAAGTAGGTAGGTGTTAAAAATTGTCAGACACCCCCCTTATCAAGGGGGGATTAAGGGGGTATCGAAGGCAAAATCTATCTTCTATTTAATTAGAACCACTTACTTAGCAGTTATCTTAATGGTGACAAGATAGGAAGTTTTCCTTTTGGGGAGTGGGTCGTCGATACCAAATTAGGTTACACTTCATCTTTGTGGGAAAAGCCGCCAGTTTTTTAATTTAACTATCTATGGATACTATTCACGTTACAGGAATTCGTGCCTACGGTTACACAGGATATCTGGCCGAAGAACAGGTTTTAGGTCAATGGTTTGAGGTGGATTTATCCCTGGAAGTTGATATCAGCATTGCTGGCAAAAGTGACGCAATTGAAGATACTCTAGATTATCGACAGGCGATCGAAATTGTCAAACACCAGATTGAAACCAGCAAATTTGCCCTCGTGGAAAAATTGGCCACGGTTATCGCTGAGGATATCCTACAACTCGAGGGCGTGCGACAGGTAAGAGTACAATTATCGAAACCCGCCGCCCCAATTCCCAACTTTACCGGTAAAATCACCATCGATATCACTAGATCTCGTTGAGTTTACGCGTATTATCGACTAAACTTCGCGCAAAAGCGTCAAAACGTTGGGAAAGCTTCTCATCAAAGATTTTTCCTTCTTCGTTGAAGACTTTCCACGCTTGTCCTAAGCTAATTTGTTCCGGAATTACCCAAGCGTGAACCCAACGGAGAATGATTCTTAAATCATTGAGGGCGTTACTATTGGATTGGCCGCCTAAAACACTGATTAATCCAGCAACCTTTCCCGATAACTCCTCAAAACTCATTAAATCTAGGGCATTCTTCATCACACCACTGACACTACCATGATATTCTGGTGTCGCCAAAATTAATCCCGCTGCCGATTTAACCGTTTGCTGCATTTTGGCCACATCGGGATAGTCAGAATAGTCATCTCCCCCGTTACAGAAGGGTAAAGAGAGTTTTCTCAGGTCAATTATCTCCGTTTCTATTCCTAACGCCCCTATTCGACTGATAGCAACTTCTAACGCCATCGCACTATAGGATCCTGGGCGTAAACTGCCATTAATACCAACGATTTTGATCATAGAATTTATACGAACTCATAACGACTACATATAAGCTAACAAAAAAAGAGGTAATTGGGGCAAGCTTAGTTAAAAAAATATGTCGATGGGGCGGAGAGAGCGATCGATCTAAGTTTTAATAGGAGTAGAAAGAAAGATTTATTCCATTTCCCCTCATTGCCATGCCAGAATTTCTCGATTTTCTCAAACATAAATATGCCTATGTGGCTATTGGTGAATTTAAACCGGGGTGTTTTTCCGAAGCCCAAAAACTCTACGAAAAGGCCGTTTCCACCTATTCCACGGGATTCCAGGGAGCTTTTCTGCTGCAAAAACCCGGAACCGACGAAGGAATTGCCGTGATCATCTGGGATAAAATCGATGATATGGAGGCAAATAAAAGCGAAGCCCACGAATTATTGCTGAAATCCATGGCTCCTCTGTTTGCGAAACCGCCTGTCACCGATTTTTATGAAGTATGTAGCGAGATAGAAGGTTCCCCCATTTAGGGATAATGTTTCTTTTCGGTGGCGATTAATTTGGCGGCTAAAACCCCGCCTAGGAAACCAAATAAATGTCCTTGCCAAGAAATCCCCGGACGGGAAGGCAAAACGCCCCAAATTGTGCCACCGTAGAGTAAAAAGACTAGAATTGACAAGAGTATAGAAGGAATATTTCTCTGGAAATAGCCCCGCAGTAATAAAAAACCTAAATAGCCAAAAATCAAGATACTTGCCCCGATATGGATAGATCCGGGAGCAGCAAATAACCAGACTCCTAACCCCCCTACCAGCATAGTTAACCCAGTCACAATAAAAAAGTCACTGGTTTCCTGTAACATCACCAACCAACCGAGAATCAGAAAAGGAACCGTATTAGCAATAAGATGGGGAAAGTCACCGTGTAGGAAAGGTGCGAAAAGAATACCCCGCAATCCGATGACTTGATGGGGAATAATCCCAAAATAGTCTAAACTGCCCCGAAAAACAAATTGATCTAAAATCTCTAACAGCCAAAAAATCGCCACAAAAGTAGCGAGGATTATTGCTTGGGTTTTTATTTCTTGCCGTGATCCTTGACTCATAAGATTGATGGATGAGCTATTTTTTCCCATTATAGCCCCCCAGATCAGTTATCAGTTATCAGTTATCAGGTGTGAGTTTTCAGTTTACTGTTTACTGTTTACTGCGGGACAAAGAGAGGCTAATTGACAGGAAAAACAAGCGGGATTTCTTGCTTTACAAACCGCCCGGCCGTGGTAAATAATACTAATAGAAAAAGTTTCCCAATCCGGTTGAGGTAGTAAAGCCATTAAATCCCGTTCAATTTTCACCGGATCGTTATTAGTAGTTAAACCCAAACGATTACTTAAGCGCTTAACGTGGGTATCTACTGTCACACCCTCAATAATCGCGTAAGCGTGAGCAAGTACCACATTAGCCGTTTTTCTAGCTACCCCGGGTAAAGTTAATAATTCCGCCATTGTCTTGGGTACTTCTCCTTGAAAATCCTTGAGGATTTTTTGACAAGCACCCTGAATATTTTTAGCTTTATTGCGATAGAATCCCGTGGAACGAATCAGGGTTTCTAACTCCTCTCGCTCGGCAAAAGCTAAGGATTTAGCATCGGGAAAACGGGCGAATAAAGCAGGAGTTACCTTATTTACCCGCTCATCAGTGCATTGTGCCGAGAGAATAACTGCCACCAATAACTGCACAGGAGTTTGATAATTTAAACTACAGGTTGCCTCTGGATATAATCGCTTTAAGTTGCTTAAAATCTCTAGGGCGCGCAGTTGAAGCTGAGTTTTTTTTCGAGGGGCCATCACTGGAATAAATCCTGAAAAACTGCTAGGTTAGCCGTGTCGCGCACGATTAAGAAAACTCCTAATCCTAAGAGTAAAACTAGACCTGTTTGCATGATGTTATCTTGCAGTTTAGTTGGGAGAGGTTTACCTACTAAAGCCTCGATTAATAAAAATACCAACTGACCACCATCAAGAGCAGGTAAAGGCAGAATATTAATCACCGCTAAGTTAATACTAATTAGGGCGGCAAATTGAAAAAGATTACCCGCATCATTACGAGCGATTGCTGCTCCATATTCGACAATTTTAACCGGTCCTGCTACCTGTTGAACACTGTCTTTAAAGTTACTAACTAACTGCCCAAAACCTTGCACGGTTAATACAATTAATCGTTGAAATTCACCCGCACCCAAGCTAAAAGCTTGACCAAAATTATCGGCTTTCAGGCGAGTTTCTTCACCGTTGGGAGCCAATCTCACCCCAATTTTACCCTGACCATCACTTCCCAATTCCGGAGTAACGATTAAATCGAGAGTTTCTGTGGGGCGTTTGATGGTTAATTTTAGGGGTTGATCGGGGGAAGATTGAATAATGTCACGGAAGTCAATAATGGCATTCTGAGAAGCACCAAGGGGCTGATCATTGATAGCGAGAACAATATCACCCGCTTGTATTCCCGCTTGTTTAGCGACGGAATTTTCAGCAGTGAAAACCTCTGGAATAATGACCCCTTCTTGATAGTTAATTTGGGGAAAACCCACCGTAGCGACTTGGGTAACAAGCAAAAAATAGGCAAAAATTAAATTAGCAATTACTCCCGCACTAATGACGATAGCTCGATCGAAAACGGGACGATTGCGTAATAAATCAGGATCGTTATTGGGAATTTGACTATCGGGATCGTCATCGGGAAAACCAACGTAACCCCCCAAAGGAATGGCGCGGAGGGCGTATTCTGTTTCTTTACCTTGATATTTAGCTAAAGCTGGACCAAAACCGATGGAAAAGCGATTAACATGGATAGATTGCCAACGAGCAGCGGCAAAATGACCTAATTCGTGAACGACAATTAATAGGGCAAGGACACCGATCGCTATTAAAACTGACATGATGATCAAAATATAATGAATTAGCTTTTGTTAATTGTAAGCGATCCTCCCGGGCAGATTGCAAAAAATCTCTAGTTATCGCTAATTTTTCGATCATTTATGCTAAAAGTGATCTTAACCGCCTAATCTGACCCGACGGAGAGCGATCGATGCCTTTGAGTGAGCGCGCCCAGCAATTAATCCCAAAAGCGAGAATCATCAGTTTCGCCAATTGGCCCTATCAGCAAGCAGCGATCGCTGTTTGGCAACAAGCGGATAATCAAACTCGCTATCTCGACGATAGGGATTTAGATACTATCGTCAATTTAGAGCCTGATTTACTGGTTTCTAGTCAGCAAGCTCGAAAACTGCGGGATAATGCTAATAGTATCGTCGATAACGCTCGTCAGGCTTTATCAAGCCAATTTCCCACCATTTTTCAACCCGGAGGCGATCTTCATCCACCCCACCGCGCCGAAGCTTGTTGGCGTGATTTCTGGAACTTTTTACGTTGTATTACCTACGGTGTCGCCGGACAGCAGATTCCCTACACCAGTGCCGAGGGATTGGAAAATATGCGTCTTCTTTACCAAGAATTACAAGTACCATTAGGGGCGATGATTTCGGGGTTAGAAGCCTTAAAACAATACAGTTTAGATTATTTTAGCGACTCAGAAAAAACCGCAATTGCTCCCTATTTCGATCACTTAATTACGGTTATGAAAAAGTTTTAAAACCGAGGCATTTAATCCGTGTTAAAATAGTGAGGCCAACAGTTAAAAATGCCGCTCACCGAGGTTAAAACTCCGTTGAACCCATGAAATCATCGGCGCGGGTGGGCCTCTTCGGGCCACCAAAAACCTCGATCGAGTGCCTGGCGGGTCGAGGTACTTTATAAAATGAGGGAGATTCTATGGATGCCAAAGCGAAATTACTAGAATTGATCGCTGGTAGAAATCGCGGACTCCTGGCCACGGAAAGCGACCGCGTGCGGATTTTAGCGGCGATCGAACAATTGGAGGACCACAATCCCCATCCTCATCCCCTCGAAGTTAAACAACTATTAGGGGGCAATTGGCGTTTACTATTCACCAGCAGCCGCGACATTCTGGGGCTAGATCGCCTACCTTTTTTTCAATTGGGGCAAATTTATCAATATCTTGACCTGAACAAGGCCAAACTCTACAATATTGCTGAAATTACGGGCGTACCTTGGTTAGAAGGAGCAGTGATCGTCGCCGCTACCTTTGAACCCACCTCCGAGCGTCGGGTTATGGTCAAATTTGAGCGCTCGATCCTCGGTCTGCAACGTTTTCTCAATTATCATTCTCCCCAAGAATTTATCGACGCGATCGAAAGTGGCAAAAAATTTCCTCCCCTCGATTTTTCCTTCAATAATCGTGAACAAAAAGGTTGGCTCGATATCACCTATCTCGATGAAGATCTCCGCATCGGCCGCGGCAGCGAGGGCAGCGTCTTTATTCTCGCTAAGGAAAAAACCTAACTTAAGTAGGTAGGCGTTAAAAGTTGTCAGATCCCCCCTTATCAGGGGGGGATTAAAGGCAAAATCCATTTTTAATTTAATTATAACCAGCTACTTATTACCATAAGACTAAATACTAGGCAATAGGTAATCAGTTTCTAATAACCAGATTTAGGATTAAAATCAAATTATTGTACTATCATTACTCCCAAGTATGTTACCAAAATGTCTAACGAAACCGTTACTTATAGTCTTGAATCTGTACTCAAGGAAATCAAAGACAGCATCAAGGAGGTTAACCAAAAAATCGATACCCTACAAAGAGATGTCACCCAAAAAATCGACACCTTGCAACAGGATGTTAACCAGAAATTTGACAGCCTACAGAAGGAAGTTAACCAAAAAATCGACACCTTGCAACAAGATGTTAACCAGAAATTTGACAGCCTACAGAAGGATTTTAACCAGAAATTTGATAAGATCGACGAACGGCTAACTAAGCTAGAGGTAGGACAAGCAAAACTAACTGAGAAAGTCGATGGGATGGATAGAAGACTAGAAAAGGTGGAAGGAACCCAAAAAAATCAAGTTTGGACGTTAATTATTCTTTTAGGAGGAGCGATCGGAACGGCAGCGTGGCGCTCTTTCTTTTCTGGTAATCCTTAGAAATATTACTATAATTTCTCACTTTAGGGTAGTTATGAGGGGAAATTACCAGATGTCAAACTCAGGTTAAAAATAAGGGATATTTAACCCATTTACAACTAAAGGAAACTTAACCACCCCCAGAAAGAAAGCAACGATTAAGGGATATTTTCAGGTTTCTAATCTCCGAATTTCCTGATCGCACTTTTGAACATATCCTGCTAACCCCAATGCTTGAAATAATTCCCGCGACTGAAGAAATGCTTCTTTCGCTTCCGATATACGTTTGAGTTTATAGTAGGTAAACCCCAGATTAAACCAAGATTTCGCTTCACCCCTCCGATCACCGATTTCCCGTTTGATTGCTAAGGACTGTTGATAAAACTCGATCGCTTTTTACCTGACTGATGCGACGAATGTTTAAAACATCCCTCATCAGCTTAATTTGACTAACACAGCGTTCAAGTTGTTGCAGGTCTTTTACTTCAATTTTCAGGGAAATTAAAGCAGGTTTGCCGAAATTAGTCTTAACTCCGGCAGTGCGAACGTTAATATTTTGGTCACTTAAACAAGAGAGAATACCTCTTAAAACCCAAACGCGATCAATCACTTCAATCTGAATATTTACTGGATAAATTGGATAACTTCCCTGCTCATCTATGGGGTTCCAACTAACAGGAATTAAGCGTTCAGCTTCGGCTTTTGCCACATTCGAGCAGCCCTGACGGTGAATAACAATACCTTCCCCCGCATGGGCAACTATACCAGTAATATTTTCCCCGGGTAAAGGACAACAACAACCAGCTAAACGATAGACTAATCCCTCCACACCGGCGATCGGTGATTTACTCCTTCCCCGATCACCGATTTCCCGTGTGATTGCTAAAGACTTTTTATGAAACCTGATCGCTTTTTGGTATTTTCCCAGACAATAGTAAACATTGCCTAAATTATTGTAGGATTTCGCTTCACCCATCCGATCACCGATTTTCCTTGTAATTGCTAGGTGCTGTTCATCAAACTCGATCACTTTTTGGTATTCTCCTAGAAAATAGTAAATACCGGCTAATGAGTCGAGACTCGCAACTAAATCAAGTTCTAGATTTAACTCTTTTTGTAAATCGATCGCTTTTTGATAATACTCGATCGCAAGCTGTTGTTCCTGACGATAATCTGACAATGGCAGATTTAATAAACGAAGGTTATAAATCTTAGCTAAACTGGCATATAAACTCGCTAGTCTTGGCTCTTTTTTGCCTTTATTTACCTCGATTTGCTCGATTAGTTCTAACAAGTCTTCCTTAGAGATTAAAGGAATATCTTTATCTATAGTAATTTCGTCAAAAGATTGTAAAATTGGTAAAAATTCCTGACAAGGTAAAAAGTTACTTGGAGGAGAAATAAAGCGAAAAACTCCTTTTCTCCAACTCCAAAAATCGGGGGACTTTTTGCGTAAATTTACTTCCACTGTGCTTGTTACCCAAAGAACGATGGAATAGGGAAATTCTCGCAATCCTTCCCTTGTCCATTGCAGATAACCAAAAAATTTATCTAGTTCCGATTTTTCCTGTTGCCATTCGATCGAGTGTAATTTTTCCACTCCTGTGGTTGTGATCACGGCGTCTTTGCTTTGTAATAACTCTGGTTTTCTGGAGACTAAACTAGCAATTGCTGCTCTTAAACTCGGTTCTTTTTGATCTAAATCAATCCGATAACAAGGGATTACTGGTTCTAATTCTTTGCTATAGCGATCGATGATTTCTTCTCGCAATTTTTCCTGATCACACACACAAATCAATATATTTAATCTCTCTTGATTTGCCTCTAGAGACACGATTAAACCTTCGTATTCTCTTTCATTTTGGTCGGTAATTGAAGATGTTTCATTATTCATAATAAGTGGATAAATGTTAAAAACTGTCAGATACCCCCATTAGGTAGGGTTGATTCATGAATCAACCCTACGGATCAAGGAGTGATCCGCATTCCCCTTATCAAGGGGGGTGCGGATCCCCCCGCCTATCGGCACCCCCCTTATCAAGGGGGGCAGGGGGGATCCATCTTCAATTTAATTATAACTACTTATTTATCCCATTCAAATTGTTCCTCTTTTTTTCATTAACTCAACTACAATCGGATGCACGTTATACCAGAGATCGCCATTGCGGTATTCTAAGATATATAAACCATGCAACAGATCTAGAAAATTTTGATCCTTGAGATCCTTCGGTTTTGACTTTTTATAAACAGTTTTAATAATTTCCTCATCTGCTGTACCGATACTTTCAGCAAAATCGAGACTAAGTTCTGTGATTGATTGTTCTAAAACAGCTTGATTAATTTTTAGGGTATTATCATCGGGATAACGACGAATTGATCGCAAACAAACCCGACAGCAATCATTAGTAATGCGAATTAATTCTCGTAACACTCCCCCACTATAAAGACAAATTTTTTCAAGGGTGTCAGAATCGATTAAAGCGGGATCGATGCGCTTAGTGATAATCTCGGTTAAAGTAGCAATAATTTGCGGATCGGGTATAGCATTAGGTGAATTAATGTCTCCCTGTTTAAAGAGTTTATATACAGGCATTTGCACGATCTGATCGTTGGTTTCTGTTTGGAGAGTTGCCTTTAAAGCTACTTCTCTTAAAGCGGCGATCGGAATAGTCATAATAATCCGAAAACCGGGCAACATAATCGCTTTAATATGGGATTGAAAAATATCCCTTACCTGTGCTAAGTCAATTTTATCAATGTCATCAACAATTACTAAGATTTTTTTCTGACTTTGGGACTCGATCGCACTAGCTATAATGTTAATTTGGGCAACTAGATCGGTAATTCTCCGCTCATATTTTTGTTTGATTTCCTCGCGAATAGTCGAATTAATCTTGAGAATTCCTTTAATGTGAGCTAGTAAAGAAGAAAAGTTAAAACCTGTTTCGATAGTGGCATCTGCTTGATTGGTTTCCGTGCGAATTTGTTCAGCAAACCATTGATAAAAGCTTTTTTTAATAGAATCTTTAATAGTTAAATTTTGGGCTTCCGCTTCTGACATCATCTGAACGGCGATCGAGAATAAAATATTAACATGATTTACGTCTGACATTTCGATCATGTCTGAGATCGAGAAGAAAACAACAAAATAGCGATCATCTAACTTTCTTTTAAATTCGTAGAGTAGGGTTGACTTACCACAACCCCGATGTCCTGCTAGAATAATTTTTCCGTCTTCCGAAGGACTATCTTCGACCAATTGTTCTAATTCGTCGATAATTTCTGTGCCGTATTTAACAGCAAAACGCTGTAATTCTTTATCCGATCGCAGGGGTAAAAGTTCCAAATTGCGATAGGCTTCTCGAAAGGGTTCCAGTAAAGGACTAACCATAAGTAATTAGGGTTTGCGGCAAAAAGTTTTTCGTGGGGGTAGGGTGTGGGGTGTGGGAATTATGAATTATGAATTATGAATTATGAATTGGGTAGTTGGCTCTTCTAGGTTCTGTGTGATAAGTTTAACTTACAGAGGATCGATCAATCTTTGTGTCCTTTGTGTCCTTTGTGTCTTTGTGGTTCCTTCCACTTGCTCGCCAGAAAGAATGTATCTTACCACTTGCTCGCCAGAAAGAATGTATCTTAGAATACATTTTGTCCACCAAACCTAAGAGAGCCAAAAAATTAACTGATAACTGATAACTGATAACTGTTATTTTTCTGCTGCCCAACTGTCGGGAGTGTAGGTTTTTAATGCCAAAGCATGGATGGCTTCGGTAGCCAGTGCCGATTGTAAAGCGCCATAAACCATTTGATGCTGTTTAACGCGGGTTTTGCCAGCAAATTCGCCAGAAATAACCACCGCTTCCAAATGATCACCACCTCCCGTTAAATCCCGAACCATCACCTGTGCATCGGGGATTTGTTCTTGAATCATCGCTTCTACTTGGCGAAAGTCAACCATCGTAACTCCTCAAAACAATTAAAGATACTCTGATCCCATTGTTACCGAAAGCTCGTCAATGGGGACAAAATTTACTGCCGTGGGGGGGAGTTGTTAGGAGTTGCCGATGTGGGAGTCGGTGCGGAGATGGGTGTGCTGACAAATCCCATCTCGTAGAGTTGTTGATAGCTTTTTTGTCCTAATTCACTGGTGGGGTTTTGGGATTGAATCACCTGAATTAACAAAGGAACCGCCAATTCTGGCTGATTTTGCGCCCTATGGACCAAAGCAAGCTGATAGGTGGCTTCATCCCGCAGTTGTCCGGTGTTTAAAGCACTTTGACGCTGAGAATCGAATACTTTTGGGTCAATTCCTGAGAAACTATTAGCTAATTGCAGATGATAGTTAGATAGTTGGTTAAAAATCCGACGCGCTTGATTGAGTTTGTCCACAGCGACATCGTATTTAGCGGCATTAATAGCGGCGTTCGCTTCTTCCACTAAACGTTGTCCCCCCTGAAGACTCAGGACACTATCGGCTTGATTTAAGGGTTTCAATTCGTTAGGATCGCTGGCAGGAGTGTTTGAGTCGGGGGTTTGTGCTTGTCCGTCAGGTGCGATCGCAATAACTAAACCGATCACCAGAGTGAGCAGATAAATTAAACTATAAGGCTGTTTTCGCTTAACCATAAAATTTCTCGACTTAATGTTCCAGATGGGAACGGCTATTTTTTTTAACATCGACAACTGACCTATAGTAGCTTTTTTGGGGCAGTTTCGATCCGACCCCAGCTTTCTAGACGTTAGTTTTAGCGGTTTTGTCGCCATGGCAAGTGCTGTTTTTTCCCGAAAAATCAGTACAAGTCCCCAAAAAGTTAGTTTATTCCTCCCGATTAATGGTTTAAATACCGATAATTCACCCGTTGGAAGGCTGTCCAGATAGAATAAAGAGAAAGTAGGAGTTTAGTTAAAATGTCCTTATCACTGATTACGCGTAAGTTTACGGTGGAAGAATACGAAAAAATGGCAACCGAGGGAATAATCAAACCCGATGAAAAAGTGGAATTAATTCGAGGAGAAATTATCAAAATGTCACCGATGGGAACCCGTCATGCTTCTAGTGTAGATAGATTAATACAATTATTCTATCAAAAATTAGGACAGAAAATTATTCTCAGGGTGCAAAATCCGATTAGATTAAATAATAATTCTCAACCAGAACCAGATTTAAGTTTACTAATACCTCGATCAGATTTTTATGTTGCTGCCTATCCTTGTCCTCAAGATATCTATTTAATTATTGAAGTTTCTGACTCTACCATCGATTATGATCACTATACTAAAATCCCTCTTTATGCGGAAGCAAATATTCAAGAAGTTTGGATCGTTAATCTCAAGGAAGAATGTTTAGAAGTTTATCGCCATCCTCTGCATGGTAGTTATCAAGCTATTCAGAAATATTATCGAGGTGAAATTATTTTTATTGAATCCTTTCCAATAATAGAGTTAACTTTAATTGAAATACTCGGTAATAAAAGTTAGATCAAAAGTTAAACTTAGATATCGTGAGGATTAATGCCTAATTCCCGCAGTTTATTCGCTAATCGTTCCGCTCGTTGTTTTTCCTGATTATAGCTAGTAAAAGCTTGTCCATCGGGATAAAAAAGCAACATTTCCGGTTCCCCTAACTGAAATTGAATTTATTAATTGATTTTTAAAAAATGGTAAGTAGCTGGTTTTAATTAAATTAATACCAATTCTCCAAAGTCTGACTACAGAAGTTTAATCCCCCTAAATCCCCCTTAAAAAGGGTGACTTAAATTCGATGTGTAGTTTTCATTTAGAGAAATGGTATAAAAATGGATTTTGGGTTCGATCCCCCCAACCCCCCTTGATAAGGGGGGCTTTGATCCCTCCTTATTAAGGGGGATCTGACAATTTTTAACACCTAACTAATTAGAAAGAAAAAGAATACCCAAAAAGTTCTATCTACAACTTTTGCAAGAGGGATCAAGGAGAAAATCAAGGATTTACAATCTCGGTTTCAGAACAGTCCACTGGGTTACGGGGGCCATGGCTTTCCAACCTAAAAACTTGCCGACCGGTTCGGCTTTTTCAATGCCAATTCGCAGCAGTTCCCCTCCTAATTTACTATGCCATTGCAAGAGGACTAATTCGCTTTCAATTGTAACAGTGTTGGCAACAAGACGACCCCCGGGGCGCAGGGCTAACCAACAGGTTTCCAATAGGTGGGGTGTGGTGATACCGCCACCAATAAAAATAGCGTCCGGTTGCGGTAAATCTTCCAAGGCGCTCGGTGCGATTCCAGCGACGATTTGCAGATGGGGCGTTCCCAGGGCGGCGGCATTATCGGCAATGTATTGTAATCTGGTGGGATGATGTTCGATCGCAATACCCTGGCAACGGCGATCGCTACGCAGCCACTCAATGGCAATGGAACCACAACCTGCCCCCACATCCCAGAGCAATTGTCCGGGTAGGGGAGCCAATCTACTCAGTGTGATAGCACGAACTTCTCTTTTTGTCAACTGTCCGTCATGATGGTAAGCAGAATCCGGCAGTCCTGGAAGGCGCGGCGCCAGGGTGGGGGGATGGGAGGAGATGCAGCTAATGGCGATGACATTTAGATCCGCCAGATCTGTAAACTCCCAATCGTCCGCGATGCCTTGAATGTGGCGTTCTTGGGTTCCTCCTAGATGTTCTAAAACCGTGATGGAACTTTCGCCAAAACCTCCCTCCCTGAGCAGCCGAGCAGCGATCGCCGGAGTCTGGGCATCGGCACTCAGTACCAGCAGTTTAGCACCGGGATAAAGCACCCCATTCAAGCAGGCAGGAGGCCGACCGCACAAACTCAAAGTTTCCACTTCACTCAGGGACCAACCCAAACGACTACAGGCAAGACTAAAGCTAGAAGGAGAGGGAATAATCGTCATTTCCTCAAGGGGAATCTGACGGGTGAGGGTGACACCAATTCCGTAGCACATAGGATCACCACTGGCCAAAACACAGACGGATTGACCACGACGGCGGATAATCTCGTTAATGGAGTCTTGAATCGGAGAAGTCCAGAGCAGTTTTTGCCGTTGATCCTCTGGGGGTAACATTGCCAGATGTCGTTCACCACCGACAATAACTGATGCTAAAGAAAGCAGACTTCGCCCCACCGAACTTAACCCTTCTAAGCCATCTTCACCAATTCCTATGATCGATAGCCATTTCGACTGACAATTGCGATCCGCCATATTAAAAAAAATCGCTACTATTTCATTATCTGCCATCAGGCTCTATCCTTCAAACAAGATATAATCGTGTTAGTGCCAAGTTAATTAAGATGAAAAATTATGACCACCACCGCCGATGATGTTTGGAAATTATTAGCCGAATTAGCAGAAGCTCAAAAAGAAACCGAGCGGATTCTCAAAGAACAATCTTTAGAAACCGAGCGTATTCTCAAAGAACAATCTTTAGAAACCGAGCGTATTCTCAAAGAACAATCTTTAAAAACTGATCGCCAAATTACCAGACTCAGTCAAGAAATTGGTAATCTTGGCGGTAAATGGGGTCGTTTTGTCGAAAATATGGTAGCCCCAGCTTGTGAGACTTTATTTTTAAATCGTCAGATTCCCGTACATCAAGTTAGTCAAAGAGTCAGAAAACGTCTCGACGGTAAAACCCTAGAAATTGATGTGTTAGTAACTAATGAAAATCATGTGCTAGTAGTGGAAGTCAAAAGTAGTTTAAGTGTAGATGATGTCAAAGAATTAATCAAGAATCTAACAGAATTTAGGCAATTTTTCCCAGAATATAACCAGAAACAATTATATGGGGCAGTGGCAGGCATTGAAATCGAAGAAGGAGCGGATAAATATGCTTATCGTCAAGGTTTATTTGTCTTGGCACAAAGGGGTGAAAATGTAGCAATTCTTAACGATACTGAGTTTCAACCGAAAACGTGGTAGGGGCTTTAAAAACAAGATATAATCGGGTTAGTGCCAAGTTAATTAAGATGAAAAATTATGACCACCACCGCCGATGATGTTTGGAAATTATTAGCCGAATTAGCAGAAGCTCAAAAAGAGACAGAAAGATGCTTTCAAGAAACCGAGCGACGCTTTCAAGAAACCGAGCGGATTCTCAAAGAACAATCTTTAAAAACCGATCGCCAAATTACTAGACTCAGTAAAGAAATTGGTAATCTTGGCGGTAAATGGGGACGTTTTGTCGAAAATATGGTAGCCCCAGCTTGTGAGACTTTATTTTTAAATCGTCAGATTCCCGTACATCAAGTTAGTCAAAGAGTCAAAAAACGTCTCGACGGTAAAACCCTAGAAATTGATGTGTTAGTAACTAATGAGAATCATGTGCTAGTAGTGGAAGTCAAAAGTAGTTTAAGTGTAGATGATGTCAAAGAATTAATCAAGAATCTAACAGAATTTAGGCAATTTTTCCCAGAATATAACCAGAAACAATTATATGGGGCAGTAGCAGGCATTGAAATCGAAGAAGGAGCGGATAAATATGCTTATCGTCAAGGTTTATTTGTCTTGGCACAAAGGGGGGAAAATGTAGCGATTCTTAACGATACTGAGTTTCAACCGAAAACGTGGTATGATCCTTAAACTTGTCTTTGGGAAAGTCCAGTGCAATTCTGGTACTGTGCCGCAGCTGTAATCAAGTAAAAAGTAAAAAGAGTACATCTTCCCTTTTTCCTTGCGAGTCAGAATACCAATTACAAGCTTTTGATCGGTAGTATAGACAACTAATTTTCTAACTACTTCTCTGCGTCGCATGGAGAACAAACAACGGTGAATTGGTTAGTTGAAGCAAATGCTTGTCCCGGTTTATTTTATGGAACTGCTGCCCAGGATGGGTTTTTAATTCGTCTCCGCACCCCCGGTGGATGGCTCAATTCTCCACAGGGAAAAGCGATCGCCAATTGGCTCGAACAATGGCAGACGACAATACAAGTTACCAATCGGGCAAATTTGCAAATTCGCGGACTGCAAAAATCCCCCACTTTAGAAGCATTTCAAACCCTGCAAAAATTAGGGTTAGCTGCCCATAATCCCAGTGTTGATCATCTGCGTAATATCATGTCTAGTCCCACTGCCGGAATTGACTGCCAAGAATTGATCGATACTCGTCCATTAGTCCAAGAATTAGATAATTTTATCCAAAATTATCCATCAATTGCCCAACTAAGTCCTAAATTTAGTATCGGTATCGATGGCGGTGGTGCAGTGGGAATTGGCACCGGTTCAACTATGGCCTGGCAACACCGCTATAATGAGATTCAGCTATCGGCAATTACCGTCAAAAATCCGACAAATTTAACTTCTCTTGTTTGCTTTCGATTAGCACTCGGAGGAGATAAACAATTCTATGACACGGAATTGTTAATTGAGCCAGAAAACTGTTTAGCTGTGGTCAAAGCTTTAGTAAAGGTTTATGTCGATTATGTTCAACAAACCCCCAATATCAAGGGTAAAAAACCGAGGATGAAACACCTGCTCAAAGATTGGGGATTAGCAAAATATCTCGAACAAGTTAACTACCAATTACATCGGACTTCTACCGGCATAATACAAGGGCAAGAATACCAGCAGGCTGCCCATTCTACTCAACCCTATTTTCATCTGGGAATTCATCCTCAAAAGCAACCCGGATTGTCTTATATTGGTCTATCATTAAGATTAGGACAATTGACGGCTAATCAACTATGGGGATTAGCGACACTATCAGAAACTTTTGGCAGTGGTCAGTTACGATTAACCCCTTGGCAGACTGTTATATTACCCGATATTCCCGATGAAAAAGTGTCAGAATTGTTGCCAAAACTGGCATCCTTAGGATTATCCGCTTCTCCCGGATGGGATGCGGGGATAGTTGCCTGTAGCGGTAAACCGGGCTGTGCGGCGGCGGCCACTGCAACTCAAATTCATGCTTCTCTCTTGGCAGATTATTTGAAAGAACGCTTAACCTGCAATTCTCCTGTTAATATTCATTTGACAGGTTGTGCTAAATCCTGCGCTCAACCGGGTCCAGCCGAAATTACCCTTTTAGGAACTACTATCGAGGAAAATGGCCAAATACTAGAAGCTTATCAAGTCTATGTGGGTGATAGTCAAAAGTTCTTAGAAACACCCATATTTGAGGGAGAATTTACCAAGATTTCCCCCCTCATAGCCCAAATTTTAAGCTCCCAAAACTCGAAAATTTTAGATAAATAGAATGGAATACATTAAGAATGGTGAGGAAATTTACCGCAAATCTTTTGCTATTATTCGGTCCGAAACTAACTGGGAAAATCTCCCCGATGATTTAGCTCATGTGGCGGTTCGTCTAATTCATTCCTGTGGGATGACAGACATAACAAAAGATTTAGAAGCATCACCGGACGCAGTTAAAATCGGACGAAATGCCCTCGCTGGGGGT
Organism: Microcystis sp. M144S2; assembly: GCF_020246065.1. Lineage (NCBI taxonomy): Bacteria > Bacillati > Cyanobacteriota > Cyanophyceae > Chroococcales > Microcystaceae > Microcystis > Microcystis sp. M144S2. Next base: position 1,877 of record NZ_JADBTR010000122.1, on the reverse strand, counting down.
GCAGCAATTCTCTGTGATTCTCAAATGGTCGCTAATGGCATTACCAAAGCGCGTTTACCTAAAGATAATCCGATTATTTGTACCCTCAATTATCCAGAAGTAACCGAGTTAGCACGGCAAATTAATAATACCCGATCCGCTGCCGCTTTAGAACTTTGGCGACCTCATTTAGCTGGAGCAGTGGTAGCCATTGGTAATGCACCAACCGCACTTTTTCGCCTACTAGAATTGCTCGATCAAAATGTAGATAAACCAGCTTTGATTTTAGGCTTTCCCGTGGGATTTGTGGGAGCGGCAGAGTCGAAATTAGAATTAGCAACTAATAGTCGTGGTGTGCCATTTATTACCCTGCACGGACGTAGGGGAGGCAGCGCCATCGCAGCAGCAGCAGTCAATGCTTTAGCAAAAGAGAACGAATTATGAATAAATTAGGCAAACTTTATGGATTAGGAATCGGGCCCGGTGATCCGGAATTGTTGACGCTAAAAGCACACCGGATTCTCACAACTGTTCCAGTAATTGCTTATCCTACCTTAGAAAGTGGCAAAGTTTTGGCACGAGCAATTGTGTCGGATTTTATCCGTCCCGAGCAGATAGAAATTCCCATGCCTTTACCTTTTAGTGCCGAGCGCAGTTCTCAACCTCATTATGATATTGCCGCCGAAAATATCGCCGAACATTTAAACTTAGGCCGAGATGTGGCGGTGCTATGTGTGGGCGATCCGATGTTGTATGGCACATTTATGTATATCTTTAATCGCTTGTGCGATCGCTTTTCCATTGAAGTCGTGCCGGGTATTTCTTCAGTGATGGCAAGTGCAGCAATGCTGGGTGTACCTATTACTTATCGAAATGACGTATTTAGTATCATGCCCGCTACTTTAGAGGCGGAAATATTGCGGGATCGCCTAGCATTTATCGATGCAGCAGCGATTATTAAATTAGGCAGACATTTCGCTAAAGTTCGTGATATTCTCGAGGAATTAGGATTATTAGAACGCGCCCTCTACATCGAACGAGCAACCTTACCCAATCAGCAAATTATTCCGATTACCGAAATCGATCCAGAGGCTGTCACCTACTGGTCATTAATTCTGATTCCTAGTAAAACTAAACCCCAATAATTCTATAGACATAGTTAAATCTTCTATCCCCTACCTGACAAAACCTATCGGGTTTAGATGATAGGAAGAATTTCATGAAGATTTTGCTAAAATTGTCGATGCCTATATTGGGAATGATCGAGTATATGTATTTATTGACGATTTAGATCGCTGTAAACATCCAAAATCAGCAGAGTTGATGCAAGCGATTAACTTGATGATTGCTGATGATCCGTCAGTGGTGTTGATTTTCTGACAGGGGGACAAGCGAGCTAAAAAATTTGCCAACAAAGGCTTCTGGCTTCTCTCGCTAGAAATAGATCGAGCGATTCTAGGCAAAAAGCTAACGAAAGAATTAGGGATAGGAGCGAGCTTACCAGGAATCATTATTAATAAGTGAGAGATGGTGCGGCGAACTTTTTCGAGCTAAAATCATGAAAAGTTTACGATATATGGATTTCAGCCTTCTTGTCCCCCTGTCAGGTTTCTAGGATGACATCCTCGTATAAATCCCGAAAAGATGCCGTCAGATTAATACTCTGCAAACTAAAACTTTCTTGCTGATAGGTTTGCAGAATCCATAAACCCTGTTCACCCCGTCGAAAAGTTTCCACTCGTTGGTGTTTACTATTCACTAAGACATATTCCTCTAAACTTTCTAGAGTTTGATAATCATTAAATTTATCCCCCCTGTCAAAAGCTTCTGTAGAATCGGAGAGAACTTCGATAATCAATTTAGGAAAACTTTTGTAGGTAGCAGTTTCTCTATCTCTG